>NZ_FNOA01000016.1:77425-145203 GCF_900106885.1 Pseudomonas sp. NFACC14 | reverse complement strand
GAGGGAAGCCTGGAATTGATACTCACCGCAGATCCCCTGTGGGAGCGAGCTTGCTCGCGATAGCGGTGGATCAGCTTGCATCGATGTCGGATGTGCCGCGTCATCGTGAGCAAGCTCGCTCCCCCATCGATTCGCGGGACCCGGGAATTGATGCTGCCACAGGGGGCGGTATCCAACCGTATGACCGGATCAGAGACCCGGGTCACAAATTTCGCGCAAACATCGCTCATCGTGCTGGCTATTGCCGAGAACTGGACAGTCATTAAGGCTTTGCGGCATAGTCGCCGGGTTCTGATACCTGCTCACAGATAACAAGGAACAGCAGATGGCGACCCTATTGGTCCTGCACGGACCCAACCTGAACCTGCTGGGCACCCGTGAACCGGGCGTCTACGGTGCCGTGACACTGGCCCAGATCAACCAGGACCTGGAACAGCGGGCCCGCAACGCCGGCCATCATTTGCTCTATCTGCAAAGCAACGCCGAATATGAACTGATCGACCGCATCCATGCCGCGCGTGGCGAAGGCGTGGATTTCATTTTGATCAATCCAGCAGCTTTTACACATACAAGTGTCGCATTACGTGACGCGCTGCTGGCGGTGAGCATCCCATTCATCGAAGTGCACTTGTCCAACGTGCACAAACGCGAACCTTTCCGCCATCACTCCTACTTCTCCGATGTAGCAGTGGGAGTGATCTGCGGCCTTGGCGCCAGCGGTTACCGACTGGCCCTGGAGGCCGCCCTAGAGCAGCTTGAACAACAAGCTATACGCCCCTGACCGACCCTTGGGAGTTGATGATTCATGGATATCCGTAAAGTTAAGAAATTGATCGAATTGCTGGAAGAGTCCGGCATCGACGAGCTTGAGATCAAGGAAGGCGAAGAGTCCGTACGCATCAGCCGCCACAGCAAGACCCCGGCCCAGCAGTTCTATGCACCGGCCCCGATGCAGGCTCCGGCCGCCGCGCCTGCTCCAGCAGCGGCCCCGGTTGCCGCCGCAGCGCCAGCCGCACCGGCGGCACCGACGCTGAACGGCACTGTCGCTCGTTCGCCAATGGTGGGCACGTTCTATCGCAAGTCTTCGCCATCCTCGCCGTCCTTCGTTGAAGTCGGCCAGACCGTGAAGAAAGGCGACACCCTGTGCATCGTCGAAGCCATGAAGATGATGAACCACATCGAAGCTGAAACCAGCGGTGTGATCGAATCCATCCTCGTCGAAGACGGCCAGCCGGTTGAGTACGACCAACCGCTGTTCACCATCGTTTGAACCGCGGAGAGCCTTTGATGACTGCGAAGTTGGAAAAAGTTCTGATCGCTAACCGCGGTGAGATCGCCCTGCGGATTCTGCGTGCCTGCAAAGAGATGGGCATCAAGACCGTCGCCGTTTACTCCAAGGCCGACAAAGAACTGATGCACCTGGGCCTGGCGGACGAATCCGTCTGCATCGGTCCGGCGTCGGCTGCGCACTCCTACCTGCACATCCCGGCGATCATCGCCGCTGCCGAAGTGACCGGCGCCACCGCCATTCACCCGGGCTACGGTTTCCTGGCGGAAAACGCCGACTTCGCCGAGCAGGTGGAAAACTCCGGTTTTGCCTTCATCGGTCCGAAAGCCGACACCATCCGCCTGATGGGCGACAAGGTTTCGGCCAAGCACGCCATGATCGCGGCTGGTGTACCGACCGTTCCGGGTTCCGACGGCCCGCTGCCTGAAGACGAAGAAACCGCTTTGCGCATCGGTCGCGAAGTCGGTTACCCGGTGATCATCAAGGCCGCTGGCGGCGGTGGTGGTCGCGGCATGCGCGTGGTACACAAGGAAGAAGACCTGATTTCCTCGGCGAAACTGACCCGCTCCGAAGCGGGCGCGGCGTTCGGCAACCCGATGGTCTACCTGGAAAAATTCCTGACCAACCCGCGTCACGTCGAAGTCCAGGTGCTGTCCGACGGCCAGGGCCAGGCCATCCATCTGGGCGACCGCGACTGCTCGCTGCAACGTCGTCACCAGAAGGTCCTCGAAGAAGCGCCGGCACCGGGCATCGACGAGAAAGCGCGCGAGGAAGTCCTGGCACGTTGCGTCAAGGCGTGTATCGACATCGGCTATCGCGGCGCCGGTACCTTCGAGTTCCTGTACGAGAACGGTCGTTTCTACTTCATCGAAATGAACACCCGTGTTCAGGTGGAGCACCCGGTTTCGGAAATGGTCACCGGTATCGACATCGTCAAGGAGATGCTCAGCATCGCCGCCGGCAACAAGCTGTCGTTCACCCAGGATGACGTGGTCATCCGCGGTCACGCGCTGGAATGCCGGATCAACGCCGAAGACCCGAAAACCTTCATGCCAAGCCCAGGCACGGTCAAGCATTTCCATGCTCCGGGCGGCAATGGCGTTCGCGTCGATTCGCACCTGTACAGCGGTTATGCCGTTCCGCCGAACTACGATTCGCTGATCGGCAAGCTGATCACCTACGGGGCGACCCGTGACGAAGCCATGGCGCGCATGCGCAATGCGCTGGACGAAATCGTGGTAGACGGGATCAAGACCAACATCCCGCTGCACCGCGATCTCGTACGTGACGAAGGCTTCTGCAAAGGCGGCGTCAACATCCATTACCTGGAGCACAAGCTGGGCAACCAGCACTGATGCCTCACGTGATGTAAAAAGACCCCGGTCCATTGGCCGGGGTCTTTTTTTGCACGCGCCTCAAAGGCGCAAGTGACGGATCACTTCAACTCCACCATGGAGTAGGCGTGTGATTCGATCTTTGCAGCATTCGCCCGCCGCCCCTGCTGGGTGAGGACGACGCCGTTGGCATTTTCGACCAGGATGTCGCTGCGCATGCGCGCCATGAATCCGCGAGCTCGCATGGACACCGGATCCGTGTTGTTCTTCGCTCGCGCCAAGACGGGTATGTAAAAGCGTTCGACCTGGCTGCCGGACGTCTTGAATACCGACGTGACACCCGTGCGCAGATCCAGTGACACGCCATAGTTATTGCCCAGGCAGGAAGAATACGACCAGTGATCCCAGGTCGGTCGCAGCCCGTGCCCCCTCATCACCTGCCTGACCGGCCCGCCGATGTCAGCCCCCGTCAACCAGTCACCGCCGACCAGGGTGGCACGGACATCCTTGGCCGATCCCCCCAGGCGCCGCATCACATCCCGGACACTTCGCTCGATCAGCGCGCGGATGTTGTGATCGAAATGAATGACCGCCCCGACCCGGGTGGTCGGGTTGTACAACGAAGCGATCACGCACGTCTGTGCATTGAGCGAGAACAGGTAGCCGTCCGCCGCCTCACTGAACCTCGCCACCACGGCCTCGCCCTGCAACGCCCCCCTTGTCACGTCCGGGGAGACATGCCCGGGGAACGCCTCGCGCAAATCGCCTATGCGCCCCAGGTTGCGCACCTCATCGCTACCGCCGCTCAACCCGACTTTGTTATGGGTCCACTTGCCATTCGCCATCCTGCGGATGGGCAATTTGTAAAACGCGCCGGGGCGCCGGGCATCCACCAGGCACAGGCCGCCAAAGTAAGGGTCCCTCTTCACCTGGTAGTACCTGCCCCCGCTCGCGATGTAGTAAGTGCTCCGCGGTTGCGAAGCGCTGGGCGGGCTGCGATAGGTGCCGAAAAAAATCCCCTCCTCCGTCACCAACTGCAGATCCCCTGGCGTTCTGCCAACCGCCTGCTGCGGCTTGAGGCGTATGGCCGGAACCAGCGGCCCGGACTCTTTGGCGACCACCGATGACGCGCTTCTCAAGCGTTGCGCAGACAATGACAAGGGCTTCACGGCACGCTGCAAGTGCCTCGCCGCGTGCCCCAGTGCCGTGGCCATGCTGGCGGCGCCGAGCGTGGCGAACAGCGTTCCCCAGGTCGCGATCAGCCAGTGACCGAGCGCGCCCTCCGTGTCGCCTTGTACATGTCTCTGGATGGCCTGCCTGGCGCTGACGGCAATCAGGCCGATGTCCAGCAACAAGGCAAAGGGCGGATAAACCATGCACACCGGAACGGCCGCGAAGACCAGGCCCTGGAATACCTGGTTGCGGATCATTTCGGCACGACTGGTGGTGATGTCCTCCACATCGGTGACAGCGCGCTCGATGCCTGCATCGAACTCGGCACGGATATCCATCAGCCGATTGAGTTCACGCAATGTGTCGACGCGAGTGGTCCCGGCCGCCAGCGCCAACAGTGTCCGCCCCACGGCGGCACGGGCGGCGAGTGCGACCCGCTCCAGTACGTAATCGTGCAGTTGCGCGGCGATGCTCCCGGAAAACGCCAGGTACGGGCGAAACAGGATGCCGTCCGGCGCGTCGGGTGTGTACATCCAGTAAGAAGCCTTCGGATCGAAGTAGGTGAACACGTAGACGCCCAACACCACATGACCGGCGACGGTCAACTTGATCACGCCTTCACGCGTCACGGCGACACCGGGGTACGTGGCGCCGTTAGCAGGTCGCCCATCGCTCAATAGCGTCACTTGCCGGGTGAGCCACTGGAACGCTTCGGCACTCAGCATCGACTTGCCGTAGGCCACACGCAGGTCGCGGTCCATCCTGGCCAACAGCATGTAGCAGTAAGCCTCGCGGCGCTTGGCATACTCGGGCGCCGTGGCGTCGAGGAATCCAGCACGGATGTGCCTGGCATATCGCTCGCCCAGGTAGGCCACGCGAATGTAGGACGCCAGATCGGCACTGCGAACCTGCGCCAAATCCTGCCCGACAGAGGAACGCACGCCCTTGGCGGGGTCGTCGATGTCCGCGTTGCGCTCGTATCCGTAGATGGCCAGGTCCAGCAGGCTGGTGGTTTTTTTCTCGGCGGCCAGCCCCGGAATGTAGTCGATGAAGACCGTGGCCGGATCGACCGCTTCAAGCACCCCCTTGCTGCGCATGTAGGGCCCGATCATGTCGGCGAAGGTACGCTTGGCGAAGTCCATGAAAGCTTCATAGCCCACGAACTGCTCATCGAACACTTGCCGCTGAACCAAGAATTCCTGGTTCAGGCCGCTGATGTTGCGCCGGGACTCAAGCGGCAATGCCGAGTACCAGCGAGGCGACTCATTCAGCTCCACGTGTGCGAGGTTATTGGCCAGGCCGGTCGAAACAGCATTCTGCAGACAGGTCCTGAAACTTGCCTGCGTGCCCCTGAGGTCTTGTTCCAGATCCCAGGAAACCGGCTTTTCCATCACGCGGGCAAAGTACGCCCGGGCCTCTCCACGATCAGTCGGCGAGAGTTGCTGCAACAGGTATTCGCGACCGGCCTCGTGTTGGGTCCAGGCCCCGACTTCGCCGCTCAGGGCCCGTAGCGAAGGCAATTCGATCCATTCCTGGCCATCGGGTTTGCCGGGGGCAAACAGCAGCAGGCCACTGACAGCACCGCCCCCGTCTTCACGATAAAACACCAGGAGGTCGGCACACTTCAGGCCATTGGGAAGCACCAGACTGGCGACACGCAACCCGCCGGCGATGGGCGTCGCGATGTCGCCTTCCCAGAGGGCTGCGAGGTGGTCATGGCTGGTCACCGACAACTGGCCTGCACAACGGGCGACAAACGCACTGTGCTGCAACCGCGCCACAAACCAATCGAGCATGGCGTCCTTCAGGTCCCCCCTCCCATACCGCTCGGCCAAGGCTGGCAAGTACCCGGCAGGCGCGTCGACGCTGGCCAACAACTGCGCAATGAAAGCCGGTGAAAGAGGCTGGTTACGGAGCATACCGCCGTTCTCGACCAGGAACACCGACACCGCGTCCGGCCGTATCGGGCCGGCCGCCACCAGTTCACTCAGGCTGTAGGTGCGTACGGGCTGACCAACGACCGTTCGCCACTGCAACTGCACACGAATGCCGTCCGGCTCGACCTCCATGTCCAACTCATGCCTGACATAATCCCTGGCCAGTTGCCGAGCGAAGGCCCGCAGCGAGCCCAGGCCATCGACCCGCTCATCCACCAGCGCCTGCGCCAGCGCGGTCTGGCTCTCGAAAGCCCGCAACGATTCACGATCAGAAGGGCTCACCCCCCGCAGCCAATACGGCAATTGCAATCGCGCCAGCGCGCCAAGGTCCCGGCGCTCGGCCGTGGTTGCCAATACGGTCAAGCGACTTGTCCGGCGCCAGGCGTCCTGGAGTGCTTCGATCTGCTCTCGCAACTCATCGACACCCAGGCCAACCAGACGGCCAGGCCGAAACAGCTCGTCGACCGCGCCCCTGTGCCCATCCAGTTTTTGCCTGACCACATCCTCGAGCGAGGCGTCGTGCGCCGTCATTCGCCAATGCCGCCGCAGATAGTCCTTGTAGTGATCGACAAACCTTGAGGCCGCGCCCTCCACCACCTGGATAACGAACGCCCGGCGCTCGGCCGCAAAACCCAAGTCTGGCCCGTCGGGCCAACGGTAGGGCGCGTCCTGCTCCTCGTCATACACCAAAGGCGCCTGGTCGATCATGCGCTGCAGCACGGTATCGAGCAGGGTGCCCAGGAAGTGTGGATCGATGTTGCCTTGGTAATGGTAGGTGCGCAGCTCGACCAGCAAGTACTCTTCCAGCACCTCCAGCAGGCTCATCTGGGTGTTCAGTCGCGCGTCGATCGCCTCTTGCCAACGTGCCAGTTTTTCCAGGGTCGCCTGTGCGGTCGCCACCGGCGGGGAATCGACCGACCCCGTGCGCTCCATGTTGCCTTGCCGTCGGGCAATGATGTCCATACACAATCCTCCCTGCTGTGTGGACCGGCACCTTATCCGCCCTGCGACATGCCCATGGCATACATATATATATCGAAACACC
Source organism: Pseudomonas sp. NFACC14 (assembly GCF_900106885.1). Taxonomy (NCBI): domain Bacteria; kingdom Pseudomonadati; phylum Pseudomonadota; class Gammaproteobacteria; order Pseudomonadales; family Pseudomonadaceae; genus Pseudomonas; species Pseudomonas sp. NFACC14. The sequence goes on along the minus strand of NZ_FNOA01000016.1, from coordinate 138,426 downwards.
GCCCCGACGGCGCGAGACTCGCTTATCCACTTTGGCGGCGACCTGGCGTACACTGCGCGCCTTTGCAGCCCTGCGCTGCCCCCCTGTGGATTTTTTCAAAGGTGCCCGCCATGCCTTGGCTGCAAGTACGCCTGGCCATCAGCCCGGAACAAGCCGAAACCTACGAAGACGCGTTTCTTGAAGTAGGCGCTGTATCGGTAACCTTCATGGACGCCGAAGACCAGCCGATCTTCGAGCCGGAGCTCAATACCACCCCGCTGTGGTCCCACACCCACCTGCTGGCCCTGTTCGAAGGCGGCACCGAGGCCGCCAGCGTGCTGGCCCATCTCGAGCTGCTGACCGGCAGCCCGCTGCCCGAGCATCACAGTGAAGTGATCGAAGACCAGGATTGGGAACGCAGCTGGATGGACAACTTCCAGCCGATGCGTTTCGGCCAGCGCCTGTGGATCGTCCCGAGCTGGCATGCCGCGCCAGAGCCGGACGCGGTCAACCTGCTGCTGGACCCGGGCCTGGCGTTCGGCACCGGCACCCACCCGACCACTGCGCTGTGCCTGGAATGGCTCGACGGCCAGGACCTGAAGGGCTGCAACGTACTGGACTTTGGCTGCGGCTCGGGGATCCTGGCGATTGCCGCGCTCCTGCTGGGCGCCCGGGAAGCGGTCGGCACCGACATCGACGTCCAGGCCCTGGAAGCCTCCCGCGACAACGCCGGGCGCAACAACATCGCCGAAGCCCTGTTCCCGCTGTATCTGCCCCAGGACTTGCCACAGGTCCAGGCCGACGTGCTGGTGGCCAACATCCTGGCCGGCCCGCTGGTATCCCTGGCGCCGCAACTGTCGAGCCTGGTCAAGCCGGGCGGGCGCCTGGCGCTGTCGGGCATCCTCGCCGAACAGGGCGAAGAAGTCGCCGCCGCTTATGCCGCGGACTTTGACCTGGACCCGATCGCCAATCGCGATGGCTGGGTGCGCATCACCGGACGTCGGCGCTAGAATGAGCGCCTGTATCCACCGGATTGCCGCATGACTGACAGCTTCGTCACCCAGTGCCCGCATTGCCATACCCGTTTTCGCGTCAGCCATGCTCAATTGAGCGTGGCCCGCGGGGTGGTTCGTTGCGGCTCGTGCCTGCAGGTATTCAATGCCGCACAACAATTGCTGGAACAACGCACAGCCAAGCAAGCGGTGCCTGCCGTCGCGCCACCCGCCAAGCCGGCCGCCGAAGCCCCGCCCCGGGCGATCAGCCAGAAACAGTGGAGCGCCGCCGAGCTGGATCTGGATGACCTGGACAAGGAACTGGCGCGCCTGGAGCGCCGCGACAATCGCGCCCCGGGCAATGCCGGCCGGCGCCGGGAAGACAACCTGAGCGCGCAACGCGACTCGCTCTCCAGCGAACAGCAAACCTGGCCCGACAGCCTGTACAGCGACACCTCGGGCGAGCGCGTCGAAACCGTCCTCGATACCCCCTTCGAACCGTTCGAACCCCACGAACCGGCGCGACCGCCGCGTACCGAGCCGTCCCTGTCCCTGGCCCTCGAACCGCTGGAACCGGACGACGAACCGGTCGCCCCGCTCCACCTCGCGCCGGACGACGATCCCGACGAACACCTCGAGCGCCTGTCCGCCACCGATGACCACGATCACGACGATGAGCCCGAGCGACCGCTGCCACTGCGCAAGTCACGGGAACGCCAGGAGCTGGGGATACGCGCCGAAGCCCTCCACGACCTCGACGACGATCCGCTGCAACTGGACTGGCGCAAACGCCGTTCGCCCTGGGGCCGCCGCCTGTTGTGGGCCCTGCTGATCCTGCTCGCCGCCGCGGCCCTGGGTGGCCAGTACATCGCCTACCATTTCGAAGAACTGGCCCGCCAGGACCAGTACCGGCCGTGGTTCCTGCAAATCTGTCCGACCATCGGTTGCGACGTACCGTCCAAGGTCGACATCGCCAAGATCAAAAGCAGCAACCTGGTGGTGCGCAGCCATCCGGAGTTCAGCGGTGCCCTGGTGGTGGACGCGATCATCTACAACCGTGCGCCCTTCTCCCAACCTTTTCCGTTGCTGGAGCTGCGCTTTGCCGACCTCAACGGGCACCTGATCGCCAGCCGTCGCTTCAAGCCCGGGGAGTACCTGGGCGGCGATCTCGAGGGCCGCGGCGAAATGCCGCCGCAAACGCCCATCCACATCGCGCTGGATATCCTGGATCCGGGCCCCAAGGCGGTGAACTACAGCTTGAGCTTTCATTCCCCCGAATGAAACCGGCCAGGGTCGGCCCATTGACGGCAGCTTTCTGACTGACCCCACCCAGACCAAACCGCTGGCGATAACAAAATAGCTGTTCAGATTTTATCCAATTCGATCTTTATCCAGTCATCGAGAGCGGGTATCATGCCAACCCTTTTTCGAAGTCTCATGATCCGGCCCCACTTCAGGGAAGTCCTATGTCGGCGGTACGCATCGGCCCATATACATTGCAGAACGGCCTGGTTCTCGCCCCTATGGCGGGCGTCACCGACCAGCCCTTTCGTCAGTTGTGCAAGCGCTTGGGCGCAGGACTGGTGGTGTCGGAAATGGTCACCAGCGACATGAGTTTGTGGAACACCCGCAAATCGCGTCTGCGCATGATCCACGAAGGCGATCCCGAGCCACGCTCGGTACAGATCGCCGGTGGCGACGCACAGATGCTGGCGGAGGCGGCCCGGGCGAATGTCGAGTTGGGGGCGCAGATCATCGACATCAACATGGGTTGCCCGGCGAAAAAGGTCTGCAACAAGGCCGCAGGCTCGGCACTGTTGAAAGATGAAGCGCTGGTCACCGAGATCCTGCAGGCCGTAGTGGCCGCGGTCGATGTGCCGGTGACCCTGAAGATCCGCACCGGGTGGGACCGGGAGAACAAGAATGGCCTGGTGGTGGCGAAGATCGCCGAACAGGCGGGCATCACGGCATTGGCGGTCCATGGTCGCACCCGTGCCGACCTGTACACCGGCGAAGCCGAGTACGACACCATCGCCGCGATCAAGCAGGCGGTGTCGATTCCGGTCTTTGCCAATGGCGACATCGATTCGCCCGAGAAGGCCCGGTACGTGCTGGACGCGACCGGTGCCGATGGCCTGTTGATCGGCCGGGCCGCCCAGGGGCGGCCATGGATTTTTCGTGAGATCGAACACTACCTGCGCACTGGCGAAAAGCTGGCGGCGCCGCAGTTGTCCGAGGTGGAACGTATTCTGCTAGAGCATCTGGCCGCGCTACATGCCTTCTACGGAGAAGTCATGGGCGTACGCATCGCTCGCAAGCATGTGGGCTGGTATCTCGCAACCCTGCCGGGCGCCAGGGAGTTTCGCGCCCGTTTCAATCGTTTGGATGGTACGCAAGCACAATGCGCCGACGTTCAGGCGTTCTTCGCTGAGCGTTACAAGAGCCTGACAGGGGACGAAGGGGTGGCCGCATGACGATGATGACCGAGACTTTAGTGAGTGGAACAGCACCCGTGAGCGACAACGTGAATTTGAAACAGCACCTCAATACGCCCAGCGAAGAAGGTCAGACCCTTCGCGGGAGTGTCGAGAAGGCGCTGCACAATTATTTCGCCCACCTTGAGGGCGCTGCCGTCACGGATGTGTACAACCTGGTGCTTTCCGAAGTCGAGGCACCGCTGCTCGAAAGCGTGATGAACTACGTCAAGGGCAACCAGACCAAGGCCAGCGAGCTGCTGGGCCTGAACCGCGGCACCCTGCGCAAGAAACTCAAGCAGTACGATCTGCTGTAAGCATTCAATCAAACCAGAAAGGCGCCCGCATAAAAAACGGTCGCCTTTTTTGCTGACTTCCCTTGCTTTTGATGGAAATTGAAATGACCGACCAGACCACCCGCCTGCCGATCCGCCGCGCCTTGATCAGCGTTTCCGACAAGACCGGGATCCTCGAATTCGCCCGCGAGCTGCAACAGCTGGGCGTCGAGATTCTCTCCACCGGCGGGACCTTCAAGCTGCTGCAGGACAACGGCGTCGCCGCAGTGGAAGTCGCGGACTACACCGGTTTTGCGGAAATGATGGACGGTCGGGTCAAGACCCTGCACCCGAAAATCCACGGTGGGATCCTGGGCCGTCGCGGCATCGACGACGCCATCATGAACGAACACGGCATCAAGCCGATCGACCTGGTGGCCGTCAACCTCTACCCGTTCGAAGCCACCATCAACAAGCCAGGCTGCGACCTGCCGACCGCCATCGAGAACATCGACATCGGCGGCCCGACCATGGTCCGCTCGGCGGCCAAGAACCATAAGGACGTGGCCATCGTGGTCAACGCCAGCGACTACGCCAGCGTGCTGGAGAACCTCAAGGCCGGTGGCCTGACCTACGCCCAGCGTTTCGACCTGATGCTCAAGGCCTTCGAGCACACCGCCGCCTACGACGGCATGATCGCCAACTACATGGGCACCGTGAACCAGGCCGCCGAAACCCTGTCGACCGAAGGCCGCAGCGAATTCCCGCGCACCTTCAACACCCAGTTCGTCAAGGCCCAGGAAATGCGCTACGGCGAGAACCCGCACCAGAGCGCGGCGTTCTACGTGGAAGCCAAGCCTGCCGAAGTCGGCATTGCCACCGCCACCCAACTGCAAGGCAAGGAACTGTCGTTCAACAACGTGGCCGACACCGACGCCGCGCTGGAGTGCGTGAAGAGCTTCGTCAAGCCAGCCTGCGTGATCGTCAAGCACGCCAACCCGTGTGGCGTGGCCGTGAGCCCGGACGCCGAGGGCGGCATCCGCCAGGCCTACGAACTGGCCTACGCCACCGACACCGAGTCGGCCTTCGGCGGCATCATCGCCTTCAACCGTGAACTGGACGCCGAGACCGCCAAGGCCATCGTCGAGCGCCAGTTCGTCGAAGTGATCATCGCCCCTTCCGTCAGCGAAGAAGCCCGCGCCATCGTTGCCGCCAAGGCCAACGTGCGCCTGCTGGCCTGCGGCCAATGGTCGGCCGACCGTGCGCCGGCCTGGGACTACAAGCGTGTCAATGGCGGCCTGCTGGTCCAGAGCCGTGACATCGGCATGATTGGCAGCGAAGACCTGAAAGTGGTGACCCAACGCGCCCCGAGCGAGCAGGAAATCAACGACCTGATCTTCGCCTGGAAAGTCGCCAAGTACGTCAAGTCCAATGCCATCGTCTACGCCAAGAACCGCCAGACCATCGGTGTCGGCGCCGGCCAGATGAGCCGTGTGAACTCGGCCCGCATCGCCGCCATCAAGGCTGAGCACGCCGGCTTGCAGGTACAGGGCGCGGTCATGGCCTCCGATGCGTTCTTCCCGTTCCGCGACGGCATCGACAACGCGGCCAAGGTCGGCATCACCGCCGTGATCCAGCCGGGTGGCTCGATGCGTGACGCTGAAGTGATCGCCGCCGCCGACGAAGCCGGCATCGCCATGGTGTTCACCGGCATGCGCCACTTCCGTCATTGATACACCGATCGACTGTGGGAGCGAGCTTGCTCGCGATAGCGTCGGATCAGTCAGCATTGAAGTCCGCTGACACACCGCCATCGCGAGCAAGCTCGCTCCCACAGAAAAGCAGCTTCAGTGCTGCATACAGAATCAGCGTCATCCGAGGTTTTTGAAATGAATGTTTTGATCATTGGCAGCGGTGGCCGCGAACACGCCCTGGCCTGGAAAGTGGCCCAAGATCCCCGTGTGCAGAAGGTTTTCGTGGCCCCGGGCAATGCCGGCACCGCCATCGAAGCCAAGTGCGAAAACGTCGCCATCGACGTGCTGGCCCTGGAGCAACTGGCCGACTTCGCCGAGAAGAACGTCTCGCTGACCATCGTCGGCCCGGAAGTGCCGCTGGTCGCCGGCGTGGTCGACCTGTTCCGCTCCCGTGGCCTGGACTGCTTCGGCCCGACCGCTGGCGCCGCGCAGCTGGAAGGCTCGAAAGCGTTCACCAAGGATTTCCTGGCGCGCCACAAGATCCCGACCGCCGACTACCAGAACTTCACCGAAATCGAACCGGCCCTGGCATACCTGCGCGAGAAAGGCGCACCGATCGTGATCAAGGCCGACGGCCTGGCCGCCGGTAAAGGCGTGATCGTTGCCATGACCCTGGCCGAAGCCGAAGACGCCGTGCGCGACATGCTCGCTGGCAATGCCTTCGGCGACGCCGGTTCCCGCGTGGTGATCGAAGAGTTCCTCGACGGCGAGGAAGCCAGCTTCATCGTCATGGTCGATGGCAAGAACGTGCTGCCGATGGCCACCAGCCAGGACCACAAGCGTGTCGGCGATGGCGACAGCGGCCCGAACACCGGCGGCATGGGCGCCTACTCCCCAGCCCCGGTGGTGACCGCCCAGGTGCACCAGCGCGTCATGGACCAGGTGATCTGGCCGACCGTGCGCGGCATGGCCGAGGAAGGCAACGTCTACACCGGCTTCCTCTACGCGGGCCTGATGATCGACAAGGCTGGTAACCCAAAAGTCATCGAATTCAACTGCCGTTTCGGCGATCCTGAGACCCAGCCGGTCATGCTGCGCCTGCAATCGAGCCTGGTCCTGCTGGTCGAGGCCGCGCTGGCCCAGGCCCTGGACAAGGTCGAAGCCCAATGGGACCCGCGCCCAAGCGTCGGTGTCGTATTGGCGGCCGGCGGTTACCCGGGCGACTACGCCAAAGGTAGCGCAATCCAGGGCCTGGACGCCGCGGCGCGGCTGGAAGGCAAAGTCTTCCATGCGGGCACTGCGTTGAAGGATGGGCAAGTGGTCACCGCCGGCGGTCGTGTGCTTTGCGCCACCGCCCTGGGCGCCAGTGTGGACGACGCTCAGCAGCAGGCCTACAAGCTTGCCGCCGAGATCGACTGGGAAGGTTGTTTCTACCGCAAGGACATTGGCTACCGTGCCATTGCCCGTGAGCGTGGCGAAAATCTGGAATAACCCGGCCATTCAGCCAGGCAGGGGTCTGCGGCCCTTGCCTGACTGTTCCGGCGCCGCGCATAGTTATAATCTGGCATCAACCTACGAAGGGATTTCGCCGTGCGCTGGCTCAGGATTGCCATAGGCTTTACCGTCACCCTGCTGACGCTGCTCTGCATGCTCCCGGCCCAGGCCGCGCCAGGCAGTGGCTGGGCGGTATTGCTCGACGAACAGGGCGACCTGACGCTGAGCGACATCCGTTCCGCTCGCTACACCAATCAATTCAGCCCCATCGACCTAGACCGCCTCAGGGCCGCCGAACCCGGCGGTGCATTGTGGCTGCGCTTTCGCCTGGCCCCGGACAGGCACGAACAAATCCTGCGCATCTTCGCCCCCGACCTGTCACGCCTGAACCTCTATGTGCTGGACGGCGACGCCCTGGTCGAGCAACAGGTCGGCGGCAATGCCACGCCGCATACGGAACCGGCGGTGCCCAGCAGCGACTTCATGTTGCCGCTGCCGCGCAGCGACAAATCATTGGACGTCTACCTGCGACTGGCTTCGCGTCACGAACTGCGTCCCTACATCACGTTGCAATCGGCTGTCGTGGCAGCGGCCGATCAGAACCAGACGCTGATCTACGGGCTGCTGTTCGGCTGCATCGCCATGCTGATCCTGCATAACCTCACCCGCTACGCCTACACCCGCTCCCGCAGTTGCCTGTGGCTGGCCGCCTGTGAAGGGCTGCTGATGCTCAGCCTGGTGCTGTTGCTGAACCTGGCCGGGCCCTGGCTGCCCGACTGGCCGGCGGTGCAGACGCCCGGCGCTTACCTGGCGTTGCTGCTGACGGCGCCCTGCGGCCTGATGTTCGCCTACCGCTTCTTCGCGCCCCTGGGGCCGCACCCGCTGAACCGGTTGCTGCTGGGGGACATTGTGTTCGTCATGCTGTGCAGCCTGCTGCTGTTGTTCGTCAACACGCTGCCACTCAATATCATGACCTACGCCCTGGTGGCCCTGGCCGGCCTGAGCATGCTGTTCGTCAGCGCCTGGCACTGGCAAAAGGGCTACCGCCCGGCCCGGCTGTTCGTCGCGGCCATGGTGGTCTTCAACCTGGGCACGCTGATCATTCTCCCGGCACTGCAAGGGCTCACGGAAGTCCCTCCCCAGGGCTTGATCATCACCCTGCTGATCTTCATCTGCATCAGCGGCCTGTTGATGAGTGTCGCCCTGGGCGAGCGCCAGCGCTCGATCAACGAAAGCCGCTTCAGCATCAGCCGCGACCTGGCGGCGAGCAATGCCGAGATCAATGCCAAGGCCGAGTTCCTGGCCAAGATCAGCCATGAGATCCGCACCCCGATGAACGGCGTGCTGGGCATGACCGAGCTGCTGCTGGGCACGCCACTGTCGGTCAAGCAACGCGACTACGTGCAAACGATCCACAGCGCCGGCAATGAACTGCTGACCCTGATCAACGAGATCCTCGACATTTCCCGGCTCGAATCCGGGCAGATCGAACTGGACGACGTGCAGTTCGACCTCAATGCGCTGATCGAGGATTGCCTGAGCATCTTCCGCGCCAAGGCCGAACAGCAGAACGTCGAGCTGATCAGCTTCATCCAGCCCCAGGTGCCGCGGGTGATCAGCGGCGACCCGACGCGGCTGCGCCAGGCGTTGCTGAGCCTGCTGGAAAACGCCCTGAAGAAGACCGACGAGGGCGAAGTGCTGATCGTCGTCGCCCTGGACGAGCGCAGCCATCAGCCGCGCCTGCGCATCGCCGTGCAGGACAGCGGGACGCCGATGGACGCTGAAGAGCGCGACACGCTGATGCACGCCGAACTGCACAGCAAGAACTTCCTTTCCGCCACGCGCCTGGGGGGCAACCTGGGGCTGGTCATCGCCCGCCAGCTGATCATCCTGATGCACGGGGAGTTCGGCATCAAGAGCGGCAGCAACCAGGGCAGTACCTTGTGGCTGACCTTGCCCCTGGACCCGGATCGCCTCGAACACCCGACCTCGGACCTCGATGGCCCGCTGCAAGGGGCACGGGTGTTGATCGTCGACGACAACGACACCTGCCGCAAGGTGCTGGTGCAGCAGTGCAGCGCCTGGGGCCTGAACGTCAGCGCTGTGCCCTCGGGCAAGGAAGCCCTGGCGCTGCTGCGCACCAAGGCACACCTGCGGGATTATTTCGACGTGGTGCTGCTGGACCAGAACATGCCGGGCATGACCGGCATGCAACTGGCGGCCAAGATCAAGGAAGACCCGAGCCTGAACCACGACATCCTGTTGATCATGCTCACCGGTATCAGCAATGCGCCGAGCAAGATCGTGGCGCGCAACAGCGGGGTCAAGCGCATCCTCGCCAAACCGGTGGCCGGCTATACCCTCAAGACCACCCTGGCGGACGAGCTGAACCAGCGCAACCGGGGCCTGGCTACGAACGTGCAGGTGAACGCCAGCCCTCCCACCCCGGTGAAGGTGCCGAGCGATTTCCGCATCCTGGTGGCCGAGGACAACAGCATTTCCACCAAGGTCATCCGTGGCATGCTCGGCAAGCTCAACCTGCAACCCGACACCGCCAGCAACGGTGAGGAAGCCCTCAAGGCCATGAAGGAGCAGCGCTACGACCTGGTCCTGATGGACTGCGAAATGCCGATCCTCGACGGATTTTCCGCCACCCAGCAACTGCGTGCCTGGGAAATGGGTAACCAGCGCACCCGCACACCGGTGGTGGCGCTCACCGCCCACATCCTGGCCGAGCACAAGGAACGCGCCCGCCAGGCCGGGATGGACGGGCACATGGCCAAGCCGGTGGAACTGTCGCAACTGCGCGAGCTGATCGAACACTGGGTGGCCCAGCGCGACCAGCAGAACAAGACCGCCGCGCATTCGTCCGAGGGCGTCCGCTGACGCCCGAAGCCCTGTCAACACTCCAACGCATGAATATTACGGGTCGTCTCGGCGATAACGGCGCCCAGGACTTTGTCCCGGAACATTGAGTAATGCAGGGTGTTGAACGTCACCACCGCCATTTCTTCATGACTGGTTCGCACGACCTCCTCGATTGGCCAGAAAAGAAAGGTCGAGACTATTTTACGAATGCTGAATTGTTTGTGATAAAGAGCGACCTCTATTCGCCCGGGCGATTTCGGCAGGCAGGGAACCACCTGGAAGAACGCCGAATCATGCTGCAGGCTTGCCCGTTCGAATACCTCAAGGGCATTGGGATTGCGCTCCAGGGCGCCAATCGAATCAGTGGCCGACCGCGCGAAGCGTTCATCGAATGACTGGGAAATCTGCCGGGCCACACTCTCGGCCATTGACCCCTCGCCCGCCTGTCCAGGCCTGAGGGGACGCGCCGAATCCCACCCCAGGTACCTGAGCGTGTTCCTGTAGTAGCTGAACCAACTGCCCACCAGACCGTCCCGATAGGCCGACCGCGTTGCCAACTGGGCGTACAGGTTGCTCAGGCAGATGTCTTCGCGATCCTGGGGCGACAGCCCCTGGCCGAACGACACAAGGCTTGCCCCCACGACAGCAGCCGGCGTGGGATCGCTGCTGCGGAACAGGCGTCCGCCAGCCTGTAGACGTTCGATATTCATAGCGCGGCCCCCCGTCCAACGTTGTCGGAAATATCAAAGACATGCTTGGTGGGCTTATCTCCCAGCTTTTGTACGATCGCACCGCGCAGGGGGTCGTAAAGCCCTTTCGACAAGTTGGCCTGGAAGCATCTGGATTGAAGATTCCCGACCACATTGGCGACGGACAGGCCCTGCCCGAGGGGGTTGGAGATTGCTTGTCGCCTGGTCTCATAGCTCAGGGAAACGCTGCTCAGCAAGGGGCCTCGTCGGGCCAGAATCACTTGCAGGCAGACCCTGCCGACAACTTCATCGGCCTCTGACGATGGCGCGGATTCCTTGCGCTTGCAGGTCTGCTCGCGCAGTTGCTCGATGGCCGGCAGGGTCCCCGGTAGCTGCGCGACTCGGCTCAACAGACGAGTGACTTCATCGGCCACCGTATGATCGACATACTCCCCCAGCCGACGCCCTAGCCAGTGCGCCGCATTGAAGTTGGGTTGTTCATCGAGCGTGAAGTTGTCCCAGGCCGCGGCCTTTTGCAACCAGCCGTTCTTCAAGACGTCGCGGTACTCGTCATACTTTTTTTGTGCCTGGGCATAAGCCGGGTACTTCTTGCTGGCGACCAGCTGCGCAAACAATACCGAATCCAACACATCGCTTTTTTCCTGCCCGGCCATACCCGGGGACACTATCACGACAACGCCGGCATTAATAAAAACCGAATAACCATCATTCATTGCAATCACCTGGTTCTTTTTATGGTTGGCGACTACGCTGTAGTCGCCCGGTGGATACACAAGATCAGAGTTCGTATGCTTCGATTTTTTTCTGCGCCCGATCGCCGAGTTTTTCGATGATGGTCGCACGGGTACGGTTAATAACGGACGGCACCATGGTCATGTGGCTTTCACCGCGATACAAGTCAACCGAACTGCTGTCCCAATTAACGAACAATACTTGGGTCTGATTCGTACGCTTGATGAAACGCACGGCTCCCAGTGCCATGATGACTTCGCCCTGGGGCGTCTCATGACAGGCGGCGACGCCAAACCCTCCCGTGCCGGATTCCTGGATGTTCTGGTCAAACACCCGCAGCGGCCTGTCACGGCTCTGCAAGGCCGCGATGGCATCGCTGGCGACCTTGAGCATCAACAGTGACGATGGCCCGGGCACCGCGGCGGCCGTCACCGCCGACCCCAGGATCTTCAGCACCAGTTGATCCATCTTGAAACTCTTGCCCGAGGCGGCAACCGCGTCGTAGTACTTCTGCAGGATCGTCCAGCCGCAATCCTGCATCACTTGCAGGAAAAGTTGATACCACTCCTTACCCTGTTCATCACGTGGGTAGCGCTTATTAGCCACTAACGAAGCGAACAGGTAAGAGTGCTGGATATCCGCCTGGTTTTGTTCGGACATTCCCGAAACAAAAGCCAGGATCCCGTCACCCACAATCGAAGCGCGATCCGGTTTTTCCGGAGAGTCCGCCGTCTCGTCAGGACGAACAATAAAAGTACGCGGCGACAATTCAAACGCCTCCGGCTCGACATCATAAGCACTCAAGCGCTCCAGGCGATCAGACAGTGTTACAACAGAATCATATTTAACGTTCATACTATTTCCTTATTTATTAAAGACCTTCCTTAGATCCGAGATATGAACTTACGCAACCCACCTCATCACAACAAGTGCACAACTGTAACCGTAAATAATCAACGTCGACGCCTTACAATCGCCGGTAATGAAGTTGCATTTTCCTGGACTTTCATCTTGCCCTTGCCACAAGCCGACAGATATCCCGACGCCTGATAGACTCCACGCCAAACTCATTCGTCGCGAGCCTCGACCATGCTCCATGTGCTGTTCAGCGTTTACCTGAAGATGCTGGTGCTCTACAGCCCCTTCTTCGTCCTGTCCTGCTTCATCGGCCTGACGCGCGGCTATTCCCGCAAGGAACAACGCCGCCTGGCCTGGAAAGTCGCGACGGCGACGCTGATCTCCAGTGTGTTGCTGTATTTGTTCGGGCGAGTGATTTTCAGCGTGTTCGGCATCACCGTGGATGCGTTCCGGATCGGCGCCGGCAGCGTGCTGTTCATTTCGGCCCTGGGCATGGCCCAGGGCAAGTCGGCCGTGCAGACCGACAATGTGCAGCAGGACGTGACCATCGTCCCGCTGACCATTCCGTTGACCGTCGGCCCCGGCACCATCGGCGCCCTGTTGGTGATGGGCGTGAGCCAGCCGCACTGGGACGACAAACTCATGGCCATTATCAGCATCGCCCTGGCAAGCTTCACCGTCGGCGTCGTGCTCTACCTGTCCAGCCGCATCGAACGCATCCTCGGCGACCAGGGCCTGCAGATCGTCAGCCGCCTGATGGGGCTGTTTGTCTGCGCCTTGGCGGCGCAGATCATTTTTACCGGGGTGAAGGGCTACCTGGTGCCGTAAAAGGAGGACGGCTCATTCTGCGAGCGGCGCTGTCGCCAGCAGCGCCTTCAGGGTTGCACTGCCAGTCTCCCCCAGGTCCCTTAACCGCGCCACGAACGTCGACACCGGGCGAGATTGCGCGGCGTTGAAGCCCAGGCATATTTCACCGCGCAAGGCCGGATCGGCAGAACACACGTCACGCAAGATCAGGCAGCGTTCACTGTCCGGATCGACAATGACCAGGTGCGCCTGGACGATCTCGAACACGAGTTTTCCAGGCTCATCGAATGCCCAGATCAAGGTGCTGGCCGTGACGGGTGTTTCACCCAGGGCATGGCGACAGTCGACAATGACCGACTCCAGCTTCAGCCATACCGGCTTCGTCAAATGACAAGTCACCGCGCCTTGGCCCATACGCAGGATCAACCGGTTGACCTCATCGGGAATCAGCGGCAAGAGATCGCGACCGACCTTCTCCCCTTCGACCACCAGCACCTGGGCGTTACGCTGGACGTAATCGAACGGCCCGATGCTGCGCTTGTCCGGATAGATCAGCACCCGCCCATCCTGGTGCGCGTGCAGCAGCACATTCACCGGTGCTTGAGTGCCCAGCAGGGTGAAGTCCCTGGGCAGGTTCTTGCCAGTGACCCGCAACAGCCGGGCACTTTGCACGTCATACCATTGCAGGCTCCCAGGCTCGGACTCCACCGAGACGAACTCGGCATGCTGCGCCGCGTCCAGCAATCGCTGCAGGGCTTCGACCAGGTGTTCGCCCTGGGCCCTCACCCAGGCGTGGTTGACCCCGGTGATGGTCGCCGCCTCCTGGTGACGCAGCGCCAGCGACACACCGTCCACGCTGGTCCCGCGCAATCCGCTGCCGTCGGGCGTGACGTCGGCGAACCGCCAGCCCGTCCACTCGCGTCGATAAGCTGGCAGGCTGGCACCCGGCAGCAGTTGCGAGCCGGCGCCAAATGCTTGATCGAGCTGCTGCGGGTCGAAGAATGCCTGGCTCAGGACTTCACCGCTTGACCGGTCGAACAGCCAGGCCGACTGATTGTCCGGCGTCACGCCGAGCAAGCGCACTTCTTTGTCGAGTCCCGGATCGCACAACAACAATCGGTGCGTCGCGTACCAGGCACACAGGTTGCCGTCGCCGGCGGCATTGCGCAGGCCGGCAATGGCGAAATCCTTGTCCGGGTAGCGCTTGGCCAATGGCTCCAGCGCCTGCCACCAGCGGGCACGGCCCTTGAGCCAGTGCTCGCTCACACCGGCAAACTGCAACGCGCCTTGCGCGGCCAGGTTGAAAAACAGTCCATTGTCATCGAGCGCCACGTAGCCCCCTTCGACAGCCAGGACCTGCTTGAGTCCGTCGGGTTGCACCCAGCGGTGCGTCCATTGCGCCTTGCCGTCCTTCACGCTGCGTTGCAGCCGGCAGAGCGTTTGGTTGGGGGTGACTCGCTGGTAGATGAAGAAGACATCGCTGTCATCGGCCATCGGCAAGAGCATCAGGCCGTCCAGGTGCTTGATCGAATCGTCCCAGCCACGGGCGTGATGCCTGGCCGGTTGTGCAAGGATCAGCTGTCGATCACTGCCGCGTACCCACGCCATGTCTCGAACGTCGGGCGCGATCGCCCAGCAGATCGAAACATACGGCGCCGGCTGCCAATCGACAGTGACAAGCCCATCGCTCGAAGGCCCGGAGGCCAGCCGCAGGAAATTGCCGAGCAAGGACGACCATTCGGCCAGGGTATCGTTGGCCAACAGCAGCGCTTGCAGCTGCGACGCCGTGTCGTAGGTGACGGAACTCAACAGCAGTTGCCCGTCATGAATCAGGTAGCGGTATTGCCGGACGGTTTTCTTGTCGACGACGTACTCCTGCACCACATGAATCACGCCCTGGGCATCCGCAGCAACGCTGCGAATGGTGCTTTGACCGTCCTGGATAAGTAACAGGTAACGGCGCTTGAGCAGGCCAGTGGCGCAATCCGTTTGCCATATCTGCAATTGCTCGGGGTCATGGAAATACGCGGAGCCCTCCAGGACCACCGACAGCTGTGGCTCGCCGAGCACTTCCAGGTCGTCGCGGATGTAGAGGAAACGGTCTTCGTGGGCGTCATACCAGGCCGTGGTGTAGCGCGGTTGCCGGGGATCCTCGAACGGGATCAGGAAACGCTGGACCGGCGTATATGGCAGTGCCAATCGATGCTCCCGCGCCAGGCCCTTGTAGTGGTCAAGCAGCGCCTGCTCGTCGAGCCCCTCGGGCGCCGTCTGCTCGACCAGGTCCAGTTGCTGTTTACCCTGGGTGACGCTGAACAACTGGTCGGCCGTGCGGATCAGCACCTCCTGACGCCCGATCCGGGTCACATGGACGGTGCCGATGTACAGGTCGCCGGAAGGCTCGACCCGGATGTCACTGTCCTTGGCCCAGTTCGCCTGTAATACCCAGCGGCAATACGTCTGGTTCGGTGCGATCAGCCGGATGTCGGCCCCGGGGTTGAGCATCACCGTACAGCGCCCGCCCGCGCCCCGGAGCCAATAGGCCAACTTTCCTTGCCAGGCATCCGGCAGGACGGGAACCACCAGCGTCCGCTCCAGCGCATCCAGGTTCACCCGGATAACCGTTTCGCCATACACCGGGTTCAGGCGATTGAGGATGTAGTCGGAAGGAAACGAATAGAACGAGAACAGAAACAGCCAGGTGCCGTCCGCTTGCTTTTTTTCCAGGCGCCGGGCCGTGTCGAAGCCGCGGTCATGGCGCCAACGGGCGAAGGGCAACGCCTTGTATTCATAACCGTACGTGGTGTGTGGCGTGCAGGGCAGCACGATGGGTTGGCCAGCGGGCGGCGCGAACCCGACCTGCCCGGGCAGCCCCAGCTCCCGGCGAATGTCGATGACCCGCGCGTTATCGGGATCGAAGCCCGGCACACCAAAATGATCACGCAGCGGATACAGCTTCGGGCTGTCGAGCAGCACCGTTGCCTCGTTCAGATCGATGCTTTTGACCAGCAGTGACGGCCGTGCCACCCACGCGGCCAGCGTGTAGTCGTAGTGGTAGCCATCGCCCCGGTAGGCCTGCTCCAGGTCGTCGAAAAACTGACCGACTTGCCGTGCCTCGCGGGCGATGGTGGCAAACCCCTGGGCCAGGGCGGCGACGCCGACGGCCAATCCGCCGAGAATCACCCCCGCACCGCCGAGTACCGCCGCCGCGGTCGACGCCCCGGCCAACCCCGCTCCAACACCGCCCGCCGTCAAGGCCAGGCTGGCAGAGTCGAAGGTCAGTTGGGTGCCGAATTGCGCGGTCTCGACGCCGGTTCGCGCGGTCTTCAACTGATAGATATCGAAGCCGACATTGGCCAGCCCCAACACCGCGCCGACGCCCTCGTTGGCCGCATGCCCCAGCGCCTGGCCGACAATCGGCGCGCACGTGCGGGCGATGAGCCGCTCTTCCGCCAGCGCCGTGCGCGCCAACTGCACCAGGCCCGCCACATCCACGACATTGCCGTGCACCAGCTGCGCATAATTGACGTACGCGTGCAGGCGCACGGCGGTGGTCAACGTCCGGTCATCCCCTTCCCGACCGCGCAAGGCATTCATCAAGGCCTGGATGGTGAAACCGGCGTTGAGGGTATGGACACTGGCGGCCTCGGTCGGGTCCAGGACGTTACCCGTCTGCGCGGGTTTGCGCGCCAGGGTCGAAAACTGTTCCGACAGCCAGTTCTTGATCCGCAACAGGCGCTGATCGTCGCTGAGCACCTGAACCGACTGTTGCGGTCGCGCGGGATCGATCAGGCTCACCCGGTACTTGCCCTCGGGGGTGATTTCCAGCGTTTCGAACAAGGGCACCAGCGGCGTCGCCGAGTCATGCAAATCCTGCAAACCGACCGTTGCCTGGGCGATCTGCTGGCCCCACCAATGGCTGTCCAGTTCCAGCAAACTGCTGCCCAGGTGCGAGTTGTCCGCCAGGGACCTGCCGTGGGCGTTGTTCAGGCGCTGGCGAATCGCAAGCGCCGGTTTTCCGGGCAACGGATCGGGCTTGAGCAGGTGTTCCACGGTGAAGCCGTCAGCCAGTTCCAGGGCGGCGATTTTGTTGCTGTGCAGGTCGATCAGATCGAATTCCGGTCGCGCGTCGGGGCCATAGGCGGCGTAATAGCGGGCCATGCCCTCTGTTCGGAAAAACGTCTCCAGTGCCCGTTGCAGTGCATCCGGCTGGTCGAACTTGCACAGGCCGAAATTGGGGTCGAAAAAATGGTAGGTGGCACGTTCTCCACTGACGGTCTTGGCCACCAGCATCGAATGGTTGTCAGAGTTGAGCATCAGCGTACGGGGGCCGATGTGCTTCTCGAGCCGGGCCCTGACCTGATCCAGGTTCGCCTGCCCCAGACGCGTCCCGACCTCCGCCATCGGTACGTCCCGCAGCGCCTCCAATGTTTGCACAAAGGCCTGGGAATCGGCTTGCCCGGGTTCGAGCACCGCGAGGAAGAAACGCTCGCGCAAGTGCCCGGAGGACGCATCGCCCTGGGCAAGCGCTGCACTCATCACCAACGCCAAGGGATAACAGCGCCCGCCAATCGCCTCGCCATCGCCGTTGAGCAGCAAATCCTGGGGGACCATTTGCACACCGTTGCTGCCGAATCCGTCCAGCACCTGCGCGGAGCGTTCGACGACCTGGAGACGGTGTTCCAGGGTCGCCGCTTTCTGGATCCGCGCGACATGACGGCCCCACTGGAACAGCGTCCGCGCCTGTTTCAAAGCGGTTTTCTTCAACTCCAGCGCGCTGTCGGACGGCAGCGGCGCATCCGCCGGATCGCTCACCAGGCCGTTCATGAACCCTGCCGCCCTGCGCTTGAACAATTGCCGCTCGATGACCGCGTAACGGCCGGCCACCGCCTGTTCGGCGACGCTGTTGGCCAAGTTCTCAAGTTCACTGGTGAAGGCGTTGAAGCGCGGGTTATCCAAGCTGTCCAAACCGAGCAACACACCCAGCGACAGCCTTTGCGCAGGGCTGACCTCAATGACCCGTCGAGCGCCGCTGGCGATCTCGCCCAGCACGTCGTCGATCCCCAGGCTTTGCATCTTTGCATCGCTCAGGAACACCGGAACCAGCGTATCGGGCGCCTGGCGCCGGATACGCTGGCGATCATCGAAACTCAGCGGCAGCGGCTTCCCGAAACGGATTTCACCATCATGCCCCTGGCTCATCGCCTCGATGAACGGCTCGCCGAGCCCCTCGACCAAGCGCTCCAGGACATCGGTCAGCAGCACGGCCCGGCCTTCGATCAGCGGCCAGCCCTGTTGGAATTCAACGGTCGAATGCTTGAGCAACTCGGCGATGTCGCCGCTGTAGCGCGTGCGGTACTGACCTTCACGCCAGCGTGCCTGCTCGTCGGCCAGCCATTTTTCCGGTTGGTTGCCATGTTCTTTCCAGGAGTGATCCTGCTCCTCTTCGGTGGCGCCGTTAACCGTCAGGTGGGGGGCAACGCCCGCCTCCTCGCGCAAGGTCTTGGCAACCGCTGCGCTCAAGTGCGCGTTCGCATAGTCGGCCATGCCATCGCGCATGGCGCCGGGGCCCGTCAGGTGGATGGTGCCTTCACTCTCGAAGCGAATGCCGTCGCCAAAGTGGGTGGCTACGCCCGATATCCGCGCGATCGCCCTGAGCACTTCGCCCATCGGCAGGCGGCTCAGCGATCCATGTCTTTTTTCGAAGACTTCTTCCACCAGCACCAACATGCCGGCAACGTCGCTCAATGCAACATTGCGCTGGGCGGCCAGTTGGACCGATGCGTCAATCAACTCGTAGTTGGAGCGCAGACGGTCGATCACGCTCTTGAGAATCTCGGCGCCCGGATGAGCCATCAGAAAGGCATTGGTCAGCGACAGCTCCGCGCTCAAGGCCCGCAGCGCGAAAGGTCGGGCCAGCCGCTCCGCCGGCAGTTCGAAGACCTCGCTCAAGCTTGGCCGGCTCCGCGCGAACGCTTCCAGTGCCGGCAGATGCTCGGCAGGAATATGCCCACGATAACGGGAAGAGGCCTGGCGACCCGGCAGCCATTCGGGGTTCTCGTTCAGCAGCAATTGCAGGGTGCCCAGACGGGCATCATAGTCAAAACCGCTGATGTCGACGCCGCCCAGGGTGGCCGATAACGGCGGAAGGTAGTCGATATCGGTATACCTGCCACCTTCGGCGAACAGGACTTCCATGCGCACCACATCCGCAGCCGCCGCCATATTGCCAAGCAAGCGCATCTCCCGGTCATAGACCTCCTGCAACTGCAGCGAAACCGCGCCAGCGGCAAGATCGCGCAACTTGAAGCCGTCCATGTCCAGGACACTGCGCCGATTGCGTTCCAACTGTTGGCGAAGCACTTGCGCATCCTGACCGTAGGCGCGGGTCAGTAAATCGATCCGGGCTTCATCGGCTGATCCGCCATTCACCACAGCGGCATTGATATGGGCCTGCATCTGTTGTTTCAGAACAAGGGCATGTTCGTTGTACAGGGCTCCCAACTCGACTTCAGTAATACGCTCATCTACGCCGTGTAAAAAAACATTGGCCTTGGCCGCCTCGACAATAAGCTTATTGGTTTGCCAGGCCAGTAGTGCATCGCTGTCATACCAGAGATTCAGGGTATAACCCTGCCGGGCCAACACCTGCCGCCATACATTGAGATAATCGCGCTGAATGTCGCCAAGACCGCCGCCGAGCCAGACGAAGTGCAACATCCTTGGCACTTCCGTGGGCAACTTTTTCATCTGTTCGGCACTGAACTGGAGGCGCGCTTCGTGTTGTTCGACTTTGTCGTATATCTGCGGCAGGTCAATCCCGGCGCCGGCAGGGCTGGAGATATGCG
This sequence comes from Pseudomonas sp. NFACC14, assembly GCF_900106885.1. NCBI lineage: Bacteria > Pseudomonadati > Pseudomonadota > Gammaproteobacteria > Pseudomonadales > Pseudomonadaceae > Pseudomonas > Pseudomonas sp. NFACC14. Next base: position 118,698 of record NZ_FNOA01000016.1, on the reverse strand, counting down.
TATCCTGGCTGCGCTTGACCCTGCGCTTGCCCAGCAGCTTGGCGAGCGTCTGTTTCAAGAGCCCCAAGGGCTCGAGCAACCGGTGGGAATCCGGCATGCCGATACAGGCAAAGTAATAACGGATGACCGCGTCGTAGTGCTCAGTGTTCTTGTGGGGCAACAGTGCCCGTTCGAGATCGGCCAGTTTGAAAAGGCTGATGAAGCCGAGCGCACTGTCGCCCGTCTTGATGTTCGCTTCCTGCATAAAAAAGACACTCCTTGGCCTGTCTGGTTAAAAAACAGGCCTATGACAACGCCGTCGTCAGCAAATATTCTGACGACCTATTGATTCAATTTAATATCTTGCAACCTGGCGACACCTGACACGTCTGCCAAACACCGACAAGCGCACACCGACATCTTATCAGGCAGGCAAACTAACGCTTAGAAACCATCAACTCAAACGGGAAGGCTTTCAATGCATTTCAACGAAGGGTCAAGACTGCAACTTTCGCTTTTATTTATATGAGAAACCAATACAGCGAAAGAATCGAATGTACGGCCCTGAAGGCGATGTTTCTCTTCTGTGGCGAGGGAGATTTCGCAGCCTGCGATGAGGCTGCGCGGTGTGGTAGGAGCTGTCGAGCGAAGCGAGGCTGCGATCTTTGCCCAGACACTTGAGTCCCAAGCGAAAGATCAAAAGATCGCAGGCTTCGCCAGCTTCTACAGGGATCCCTCGCCGCAGTAGCCATCCATGAATGAACGGTGTCGCGGTTCAGGCAGGTTTGGCCCCATACCAGCGGGGCGTGTACACCCAGTTCCCACCCGACGCGCGCGGGAACACGCAGGTGGTGGAGGAACCGATCAGGACCATGGTGCGCATGTCCACCTGCTCGGCCGTGAGCTGCCCCAACGTGGTGACACGCAGGGTCTGGCCCGGACGACCGATGTCACGCCCCAACACCACCGGCGTCTCCGGCGTGCGGTGCCGGGCGACGATTTCCAGCGCACGCCCCAATTGCCACGGTCGCGCCCGGGAGATCGGATTGTAGAAGGCCAATGCCAGATCGGCTTCGGCAGCCAGGTCCAAACGCTTTTCGATGATCGACCAGGGCTTGAGATTGTCCGACAGCGACATTACGCAGAAGTCATGCCCCAACGGCGCACCGGCCTGGGCGGCGGTCGCGAGGGAGGCGGACACCCCGGGCAGGATTTCCAGGTCCACCTGATGCCAGGCCGGGTCGCTGGATTCGTGCAACGCTTCGAGCACCGCCGCCGCCATGGCGAAGACGCCCGGGTCGCCGGACGACACCACGATCACCGAACGCCCCAGGGCCGCCAGTTCAAAGGCGTGACGAGCGCGCTGCATTTCTTCGCGGTTGTCGGTGCAGTGCAGCACTTGATCGTCGCGAAACGGGCCGGCCATGCGCACATAGGTTTCGTAACCGAGCACATCGGTGGCCCGCGCCAGTTCGGCTTTCACCGCCGGCACCATCAGCTCGGCAGCGCCTGGCCCCAGGCCGATCACCGCCAGGCGGCCGCGCGGACGACCGATTCGGGCCACATCCAAGGGCTGCGCGGCGACAGCGATGACCAGGTTGGCCGTTGCCGAAACGAGGGTCGCCGCCGGCACCGAGCCGCGGGCCAAGGTGGCGGCATCGCCTGTGGCCGCCACAAAGCGCAGCGCCACCCCGAGTTCCTGCGCGGCGTCACGCAAGACCGTGCTGGCCATCAGCGTATCCGCCGCCACCAGGCACGCCAGGCTCGCAATCGCCACGTTGGCTTGCTGCAACGCTGCACGAACGGCGCTTGGCAGATCGGCCACCTCGGCGCTCACCACCGCCGCGACACTGCGCGGATAAATCAGCAGCTCATGGGCACTGGCCTCACGCTCGGCATGGCTAACGTGGATCGTGCGCCGGGCTTGCGGGTCTTGCGGCAACTGCGCTTGATCCAGCCACGGAGCTGCGCCTTCGATGCGCACCGGCTCGCCGGCCAACAGGTCGGAGACGAAGCGCTTGCCTTGCTCCAGGTCGCCGAGGCTGTAACCGCTGGGTGGATTGAGCAGGCACGTGCCGAAACGCAATTCACCGCTGGTGGTGATCGCCGGCGCGACCTGCAGCATTGCCGCGATGTCCCGGGCCATGCCGTTCACCCCGCCCAGGCCGCCCAGCAGCGGCACCACGGCGCTGCCATCCTCGGCCACTGCCAGCACCGGCGGTTCGGCGCCTTTTTCCAGCAGCAGCGGCGCCAGGGTACGGATGACAATGCCCGCCGCGCACAGGGCGATGATCGGCGTGTCCTGTTGGTAGAGTTCACGCAGTGTCGCGCCGAACTCGAAGTATTGCCGATCACCCTCGACCCGCCCGGCCAGGCCGTGGATCAGGGCGCCGGGGTAACGCTGCTGGATCCGTCGGGCTGTTGCCAGGCTGCCGGGGCCGAGGATGACGATGGCCGGCGTGTTGGCGGCCATCAACCCTGCCACCGTTCGCCCGGCACGATGATCAGCGAGAAGTACGGCGAAGACATCGGCTCGACTTCATCCAACGGCACGATTTTTTGGTTGGCCATGGTCGCTCGCTCGACGTACAGCGCTCGCCCGTCCATGCCCAGTTCCTGAAGCACCTGGCGGACCTTGGGGAAATTGCGTCCCAGCTTCATGATCACCGCCGCATCGGCATCGGCCAGGCGACGCTTGAGATCGTCGTGGGGCAAGACGCCGGAGAGCACCGACAGGCTCTGGTTGCGATAGACCAGCGGCGCGCCGAGCACCGAAGCACCGCCCAGCATCGAGCACACGCCGGGAATGACTTGGGCCTCATAACGCTCGGCCAGGCGATCGTGCAGGTACATGTAGGAGCCGTAGAAGAATGGGTCGCCCTCACAGATCACCGCCACGTCGCGACCGGCATCCAGGTGCACGGCCAACTGCTCGGCGGCGGTGTCGTAGAAATCGGCGATCACCTGTTCATAGGACAGCGGCGCAGGCAGCACCTCGGTGGTGACCGGGTAGACCAATGGCAGCAATGTCTGCGCGTCCTGCAAATGGGCCTCGATGATACCGAAGGCGTTGCCCTTCTTGCCCTTGGCGACGAAATACGCCACCACGGGCGATTCGCGCAGCAGGCGCAGGGCCTTGACCGTAATCAGTTCCGGGTCACCGGGGCCCACGCCGAGGCCGATCAGACGTCCAGGCTGCAGCATCATTCAATCTCCGTGGCGAGGGCGTTGACGGCAGCGGCGGCCATGGCGCTGCCGCCCAGGCGGCCTTGCATGATCACGAATGGCACGCCACGGCTGTTGGCCGCCAGCATCGCCTTGGACTCGGCGGCGCCGACGAAGCCCACCGGGAAACCGAGGATCAATGCCGGTTTCGGCGCGCCGGCATCGAGCATTTCCAGCAGGTAGAACAGCGCGGTCGGGGCGTTGCCGATGACCACGACACTGCCTTCCAGGTACGGGCGCCACAACTCCAGCGCTGCCGCCGAACGGGTGTTGCCCAGTTCCTGGGCCAATGCCGGTACGCGCTCGTCGCGCAAGGTGCAGATCACCGGATTGTTGGCTGGCAGGCGAGCCCGGGTCACGCCTTCGGAGACCATCCGCGCATCGCACAGGATCGGCGCACCGGCGGCCAGCGCCTGGCGCCCGGCCGTGCCCGCGCCCTCGGAAAACTGCAGGCCATCGATGGCCTCGACCATGCCGCAGGCGTGGATCACCCGCACGGCGAGTTTCTCCAGGTCGGCCGGAATGCGCGCCAGGTTGGCTTCGGCGCGGATGATCGCGAAGGAGTTGCGATAGATCTCCTGACCGTCGCGGATGTAATCAAGCATCAAGGGGGCTCCGGGGGCGAGCGTCGAGCCAGTGGCCGAACGCTTCAATAGTCAGATTGTGTGCCTGCAACGCGCCGAAACCCGGCAACGTGGCATCGCGAAAATACAGGTCGTAACGACCGGGGGCGACCGCCAGCAAAGTGGCAGGCGCGACGTGGGCCGCCGCGCAGGAACGCGGGCAGCCCGACAGATGAACCTTGAGGGTTTGGCCCTGGCGTTGCAGCAACTCGGCCAGTTGGCGGGCGTCGGCCTTGGTGTCGGCCAAGGCTTTGCCGCAGCCACTGGAACCGGTACAGGCGATGAGTTGCGCCAGGGGTTGATCGTTCGAACCTAACAGCCCCAACCCCTCAAGCCGCGCCAGCACTTGGTCGGCATCCGCGCGGCGCACGTTGGGCAGCAGCAGGCTTTGCCAAGGGCTGAAACGCAGGCTCGCATCACCCTTCTCCCGCGCCAGTTGCGCGGCCCCCCGTAGCATGACCGCATCGAGCCGGCCCAGGGGCGCCGCCGCGCCGACGTAGACGCGGTCGTCGTGCTGGGGATGGACGCCGAGGTGCAGTCCATCGATGGACCCATCCCGCCGCCAATCCAGGCACGCTTGCAAGGGCACACGACGGGCCAGCCGGGTCATGAACTCATCCACAGAGACTTCAGCCAGCAAGTGGCGCATGCGGATCTGGTCCGGGCGGGCCAAGTCGAGGAACAACTCCAGCACCGCCACCACCAAGGCATGCCCCTGGGCCAGGGGCACCCTGCCCGCTGGTGTATCCAGCGGGGTGCCGGCCAAGCCGAAGGCCAGCCAGGGCTCGCCGTTACGGACCTGGGCCGAGAGCCACAAGTCGTGGTGATGTTCGAGCATCGCCAACGCCTCTCCGCCGTCCAGTTGCACGGCGAACTTGGCGGACAGTTCATGGAAGCGTTCATGGGTTTGCAGGGTGACGAGGATCCGCTCGGCCAACGGGCGAGTGTCGAACAGCATCTGCCGGTCGATCCCGGCCGCGGGGCTGAGCATCAGGTTGCGCACGTCATCGCCAGCGGGTGTCCGCGGCCCCAGGCCAGCGACGAGCAAGGACTCGATCAATGCGCTGTGCTCGGAACCAATCCCGCGGATTTGCAGGTTACCGCGGTTGGTCGCCTCGATCACACCGCCGGCAAACCGCTCGGCCGCCGATGCCACGGCCTCGGCCTGATCCGCCTGGATGGCACCGCCATCGAGCTTGATCCGACAGATCCCCCCGTCCAGCGCCTGGACGACACGCAGCAACCCCGGGCAACCGGAGGGGCGTACGACGAGGAGGGATGGGCGTTCGTTCAAGGGAAGACCGGCAAAGATAAGAAACGCCACATTGGCGAAGGAGCGCCATTATGCCTGCTTTGCCGGGGGTCATGAAAAGCTTGCTGGTCGGATTGAAGCCAGAGAGCTCAAGAACACGGGCTGCCTGATCCTATGATGTTGTCTGTACCGCTGCTTTCGCGAGCAAGCTCGCTCCCACAGTGTTGATCAGGTTGTGCACAGATTCTGTGCTCACCCCAATCCCCTGTGGGAGCGAGCTTGCTCGCGAAAGCGGTCTGGCAGCCACAATGATGTTGCGCCAGGCGCCTGATCCGCCGGGGCGCGGTATGATGGCGGCCCGGTTCGCGGCGGCAACACGCCTGTCGATCAACCCCATTCATTCGAGGAACAGAGATGACCCCCTGGCTGACTGTAGTGGGCATCGGCGAAGACGGCTTCAAGGGCCTGGGCCGAACGGCTCGTCATGCCTTGCTGCGGGCGTCGCGTATTGTTGGCAGCGCTCGCCAGTTGGCGCTGCTGCCAGTGTGCATCCGCTGCGAGCGGGAGCTGTGGCCCAGCCCGTTTTCCCTGGAACCGCTGCTGGCGCGGCGGGGCGAGTCGGTGTGTGTACTGGCCAGCGGCGACCCGATGTTCTACGGCGTGGGCGCGAGCCTGGCGAAACAGCTGCCGGGCGATCAGATGCTGGTCATCCCCGCGCCCTCCTCTTGTTCGCTGGCCGCGGCGCGCATGGGCTGGCCGTTGCAGGACGTGGTCACGCTGTCGCTGGTGGCACGCCCCCTGGCGGCGCTCAATGGGCATTTATCCACAGGCGTCAGGCTGTTGCTGCTGAGCAATGACCGCCACAGCCCTGCCGCCGTGGCGACGTTGCTGCGCGAGCGGGGGTTCGGCCCAAGCGCCATGACCGTTCTGGAGCATCTGGGAGGTGCGGCAGAACGACGGGTCGACGGTAGCGCCGCGCAATGGTCCGATGACAGCGTCGCCGACCTGAACCTGATCGCCGTCGAATGCCGGGCCGAACCGTCGACACCGCGACTGTCACGCTTGGCCGGTTTGCCGGACAGCGCGTTCGAGCATGACGGCCAGTTGACCAAACGCGACGTGCGCGCCATCACCCTCGCCCGCCTCGCCCCGACCCCCGACGAGCTGCTCTGGGACGTCGGCGCCGGCAGCGGCTCCATCGGCATCGAATGGATGCGCGCCCACCCCAGTTGCCGAGCCCTGGCCATCGAAGCCGACGAAGGCCGGCAAGGCTTGATCGAACGCAACCGCGACAGCCTCGGTGTACCCGGCCTGCAACTGATTCGCGGCAGCGCCCCGCAGGCGCTGGACAACCTGGAGCGTCCGGACGCAGTGTTCATCGGAGGCGGCGTCACCCGCGAAGGCGTGCTCGACACCTGCTGGGCCCGACTCAAGCCCGGCGGTCGGCTGGTCGCCAACGCCGTGACCCTGCAAAGCGAAATGACCCTGATGCACTGGCGCGAACGTCACGGCGGTGAGCTGACCCGCATCCACATCGCCCAGGCCCAGCCGTTGGGCGAATTCGACACCTGGCGCCAGGCCTTGCCGATTACCTTGCTGGACCTGACGAAACCTCTCGATGCGTGACGAAACCGCCGAACAACCCGCCCCCCTGCGCAGCGGCCTGACCACCGGCAGTTGCGCCACGGCCACCAGCCTGGCAGCGGCCCGCTTGCTGCTGCGCGGCACCGAAGCCGACGCCGTGGAAATCGTACTGCCCAAGGGCAAGCAGGTGCAGATGCGCCTGGAGTTCTGCCGCCTGACCGAACAAGGCGCCGAGGCCGGGACGATCAAGGACGCGGGTGATGACCCGGACGTGACCCACGGTGCCCTGCTGTTTTCCCAGGTGCGCCTGATCGCCGAACCCGGCGTGCGTTTCGTCGCTGGTCGCGGCGTAGGCACGGTGACACGACCGGGGTTGGTGCTGGGTGTCGGTGAGCCGGCGATCAACCCGGTGCCACGCAAAATGATCAACGATCACCTGGGCCGCCTGGCCGAGGAAAGCGGTTATGCCGGTGGTTTCGAAGTCACGGTCAATGTCGAGGACGGCGAAGCCCTGGCGCTGAAAACCATGAACCCACGACTGGGCATCCTCGGCGGCCTGTCGATCCTCGGCACCAGCGGCATCGTCCGGCCATTCTCCTGCGCGGCCTACATCGCCTCGATCCACCAGGGCATCGACGTGGCGAAGACCAACGGTTACCTGCACATCGCCGCCTGCACCGGCAATGCCAGCGAAGACACCATGCGCCGGGTCTATGACCTGCCGGAGATCGCCCTGATCGAAATGGGCGACTTCGTCGGCGCCGTGCTCAAGCATGTGCGCAAGGTGCCGGTGGAAAAACTCAGCCTCTGCGGCGGCTTTGGCAAGATCAGCAAACTCGCCGCCGGTCACATGGACCTGCACAGCCGCCACTCGAGCATCGACCTGCCGCAACTGGCCGAATGGGCGGCGGCCATCGGTGCCGATGAGGTTTTGCAGCAGGGCATCCGAGATGCCAACACCAGCCAACAGGCCCTGGCGATGGCCAGCGCCGCCGGCGTCGCCCTCGGCGATGCGGTGTGCGAGCACGCCCTGGCCTTCGCTCGCAGTGTGGTACCGGCCCAGGTCCAGGTCGAAGTCTTCGCCATCGACCGCCAGGGTGGGATCGTCGGTCACGCCGGAAGCTTCCAATGAAACGCATCCTGCTGCTCGGTGGCGTCACCGAAGCCCTGGCCATCGCCCGCACCCTGGGACCCGATCACATCTACAGCCTGGCTGGCATCGGTCGCGTCCCCACCGACCTCACCTGCCAGGTCCGCGTCGGCGGCTACGGCGGTGCCGAAGGCCTGGCGCAATTCATTCGCGACCAAGGCATCGATCTGCTGCTGGACGCCACCCACCCCTACGCCGCGCAAATCAGCCACAACGCCGCCCACGCAGCACGCACCTGCGGCATTTCCTGCTGGGCCCTGCGCCGTCCGGCCTGGCAGCCCCAGGCCGGGGATGACTGGCGCGAAGTGGCCGATTGGGCTGAACTGATCCAGGCCCTGCAACCCTTCCACCGCCCGCTGTTCACCCTCGGCCGCGAACCGCTGCAACACCTGCACGAAATTCCGCCAGAGCAATTCTGGATCCTGCGCGCCCTGGACGTTTATCCCGGCAATGAACGCTGCGAAGTCATCGGTGCCCGCGGGCCGTTCCACCTCGAAGGCGAGCGCGAGCTGTTCGAACGTCGGCAGATCGATGTGCTGATCAGCAAGAACAGCGGGAGCATGGCTACTGAGCCGAAGCTGGAAGTAGCCAGGGAGCTTGGGGTGCCGGTGCTGGTGTTGAAGCGGCCGGTGTTGCCGGTTGTTGATCGGGAGTTTGGGACAGTGGGTGAGGTTTTGTTGGCGTTGCGGGACCCGATCTAAGGCCGTTTTTGTCGCGATGTTTAGAAACTCCGAACAGCCCTACAATTTCGTCCGTCAGAACTTCGGCACCTGGCTACATTGTCTTGCGCCGCGCCCTACAACTACACCAGAATCCGCTGGCTTGTGCGCTTTGGGATCCCTCGGTAACTTGGTCCCCGTCACTGCCCATCAGTGATCGGGTTTAGTCGCCCGTGGTCTTTAGCTGGTTCATAAGCTTCCTCCAGCCAGGTAGTCATTCCTGCACTCGATGGTGGTGTGCGCAGGGCGCCCTCGGGCGCGCCGGTATTGCTGGACTCCCCGGTCGACTAACCTGCGCACAGCCGCCCTGTGGCGAGGGGATTTATCCCCGCTGGGCTGCATAGCAGCCCCTGAACGACAGCACGGGGTTAGGCTGATGCTGCGAGGTGCCAGCTTTTGGGACTGCTTCGCAGCCCAGCGGGGATAGATCCCCTCGCCACAAAAGCATCCACTTACAAAAACCGTTGCTACTGTTAATGCAAACCCTGCGACCCTATACCGCACGCGCCTTTTTTACTTCTCAACCCCGATCAGGCTAAATACCGCCACCTGATCGCCCAACCGAGCGGATTGCCCCATGTCCCGACAACGGCTTGCATTTGCCTGGATCGCCTGCTTCGCAGTGCTGTTCAACATGCTTGCCATGCCGCTTTCCAACAGCGGTGGCACGACTGCCAGTTCACCAGCCGAGCAATTGCTGTGGGGCAGTTTCTGCTCGTCCAGCGGCACGAAAATGGTCGCGATTTCCCTGGGCACGCTCGAGCAGGGCACGCCACAGAAAGACACTCACTCGACGATGCAGCATTGCTGGTGCTGCGCCGGCACCGCGTCGCTGGTGGCACTCACCGGCCATGCCCCGCAACTGTACCTGGACGCCCGGCTCGATCATCGCGGCATCGCCCAATCGAAACTCGATAACCCCACGCCCCGCCAGCAATGGCCAAGCCTCAATCCCCGCGCCTCGCCCCTGGTCTGATTCTTTCCGCACACACCTGCGCCCTGAATCGTTCCGGAGAATCGCCATGTTGAACAGACTTATCCTGCTGGCTGCCCTGCTGCTTCCCGTCGGCTTTGCCCAAGCTCACCAGTACAAGGCAGGCGATCTTGAAATCGCCCACCCGTGGTCTCAAGAGTTGCCGCCCAATGCGCCGACCGTGGCCGCGTATTTCGTCATCCACAACGGCGGCACCCGCGCCGACAAGCTGCTCAGCGTCGACTCACCCATCGCCGGCAAGGCCGAGCTCCATGAGCATGTGATGCAAAACGACCTGATGAAAATGCAACCGGTTTCCGACGTCGATATCGCCCCGGGGGCGACTGTCACCTTCGCGCCGATGGCGTATCACGTGATGCTGCTGGAGTTGAATGACCGCAGCCTGCTCAGCGACGGCAAGCGTTTCCCGATGACCCTGCATTTCGAAAAAGCCGGCGATGTCACGGTCGACGTCGCGGTGCAGAAAAAAGCGCCCGACGGCACCAAGACACACATGCACGCCCAGTAGACGTAGCCGCCCGTGCACGCCCTTCGCGCCAGGCCATCCATGCCCCGCCGTCAGCCCATGAGCCTGACACGCGGCAGTTGGATCAGCCTGTTCGCCATGCTGATGATCTTTATCGGTCCGCTGATTTCCCAGTCGATGCCGATGGGTCAGCGCATGTCTTCGTCCATGCCTGTGTCCATGAGCATGAACATGGAGATGGACATGACGGCGCACGAAGCGCCGGCAGCCGAACATTGCCCGTCCCGGAGCGAGCACCATGCGTTGTGGGAAAAGTGCGGTTATTGCAGCCTGCTGTTCAATTGCCCCGCGCTGCCTGGCGGCCACACCTTCGCCGTCTTCGACACCCCCCACACCAACACCTACACCAGCCCTTCCCCACGCCTGGGCCATGCCCGACCCGCGTTCTTCCCGGGAGCCCGCACCCGCGCACCGCCCCTCGACGCGTAAGCCGACACTTCACTCACCCGGTCGTACAAGACAGCCCCAGGCTGCCCGACCGTGTCGTCTACGTTTGTTCGATGGAATCATCATGTCCAGGTTTTCTGCTGGCATCGCGTTGGGCTCTGCCCAGGTTCGCTGCCCCCTGAACGAGCCACGGGTTCGTTTGCGCCAAACCATCGCCGCACTGTGCGGCCTGCTGCTCACGCCTCTCGCGCTGGCCGACGAGCACGAGCATCACGACCATCAGGTCGACGAACTGAGCCCGACGGTCATCACCGCCATCGCCCCCAGTTCGCCGCTGACCGTCGTCACCAACCCCAAGGACCCGCGCCAACCGGTGCCGGCCAGTGATGGCGGCGACTACCTCAAGACCATTCCGGGCTTTGCCCTGGTGCGCAACGGTGGCACCAATGGCGACCCGGTGCTGCGTGGCATGTTCGGCTCACGGCTGAACATCCTCACTAACGGCAGCATGCTGTTGGGTGCTTGCCCAGGCCGGATGGACGCGCCGACCTCCTATATCTCGCCGGAAACCTACGACAAGCTCACCGTCATCAAAGGCCCGCAAACCGTGCTCTGGGGCCCCGGCGCCTCGGCCGGGACCGTGCTGTTCGAGCGCGAGCCGGAACAGTTCGGCGAGCTGGGCACCCGGGTCAACGCCAGTGTGCTGGCCGGCTCCAACGGCCGTTTCGACAAAGTGCTGGATGCCGCCGCCGGTGGCCCGCTGGGCTATGTACGGGTGATCGGCAACACCGCCCATTCGGACGACTACCGCGACGGCAATAACGACACCGTGCCGTCGCGCTATGACAAGTGGAATGGCGACGTCACCCTTGGCTGGACGCCGGACGCCGACACCTTGCTGGAGTTGACGGCCGGCAAGGGCGACGGTGAAGCGCGCTACGCCGGACGCGGCATGGACGGCTCACAGTTCAAGCGCGAAAGCCTCGGGCTGCGTTTCGAGCGCTCGAACATCGGCGAGGTGCTGGACAAGGTCGAGGCCCAGGTCTACTACAACTATGCCGACCACGTGATGGACAACTACACCCTGCGCACGCCGTCCGGCACCGGGATGATGGCCGGGCCCATGGCTTCCAACGTCGATCGCCGCACCCTCGGTGCCCGCATCAAGGCCACCTGGCGTTGGGCCGATGTGCAATTGATCAGCGGCCTGGACGCCCAGACCAACGAGCATCGCCAACGCAGCAGCATGGGCGTGGACACCTACAAGGACCTGCCGTACACCAAGGACGCCGACTTCCACAACTACGGGGTGTTCGGCGAATTGACCTGGTACGCCGCCGACCGTGACCGGGTGATCACCGGCGCCCGGCTCGACCGGGCCTCGGCCAAGGATTACCGTCAGAGCATCGGTTCCGGCATGTCGGCGCGCCCCAACCCCACCGCCGACGACACTCGCGCCGACACACTGCCCAGCGGTTTCGTCCGCTACGAGCACGACCTGGACGACAGCCCCACCACCCTCTACGCAGGCGTCGGTCACGCGCAACGCTTCCCGGATTACTGGGAGCTGTTCTCGCCGGACGCCGGCCCCGGCGGGTCGCTGAATGCCTTCGATTCGATCAAGCCGGAGAAAACCACCCAGCTCGACTTCGGCCTGCAGTACAAGACCGAAACCCTTGAAGCCTGGGCGTCGGGTTATGTCGGCCAGGTACGCGACTACATCCTGTTCGACTACACCCCCGGCATGATGGGCAGCACCTCCCGGGCCGAGAACATCGATGCGCGGATCATGGGCGGTGAATTGGGTGCGGCCTACAAGCTGAGCGAACGTTGGAAAGCCGACGCCACCCTGGCCTACGCCTGGGGCAAGAACAGCAGCGACGGCAGCGCCCTGGCGCAAATGCCGCCGCTGGATGCACGACTGGGCCTGACCTACAGCGAAGACCGCTGGAGTGCCGGCGCCCTGTGGCGGCTGGTGGCGGCGCAACACCGTGTCGATGAAAACAGGGGCAACGTGGTGGGCAAGGACTACGGCGAAAGCTCGGGCTTCGGCGTGTTCTCGCTCAACGGCGCCTATCGCATCAATCAACACTGGAAGGTCAGCAGCGGTGTCGACAACCTGTTCGGCAAAGCCTACGCCGAACACTTGAACCTGGCCGGCAACGCCGGGTTCGGCTACCCGGCGAGCGACCCGCAGGCCATCAACGAACCGGGGCGCACGCTCTGGACCAAGGTGGACATGAGTTTCTAACCGGCACCGGAGATCTGTCAGCCAGGACATAAACTGTGGGAGCGAGCTTGCTCGCGATGGCGAAGGCCCATTCAACATCGATGCAAGCTGAACCATTGCTATCGCGAGCAAGCTCGCTCCCACAGGGTTCGATTCCACCTTGACTGACGGCACACCATAACAACCCAATTTGCCCTGCGGAGCGCGTTGCAATGAGCCAACCGAAACCGAATTTCTACAACCTGGCCTGGCGCTGGCATTTTTATGCCGGGCTGTTCGTGGCGCCATTCATGGTGATGCTGGCCCTGACCGGCATCATCTACCTGTTCAAGCCACAACTCGATCCACTGATGTACGGCAGCCTGTTGAACGTGCCGGCCGGGCATCACACCCTGGCGGCGGACGACTTGCTCAATAAGGTCCGCCAGGCCTACCCCGAAGGCCAGGTCAAACAGTACCTGCCACCGGTCAATGCCGAGCGCAGCGCGCAGTTCGTGGTGATCGACCAGGGCCGGGAACTGAATGTGTTCATCGACCCTTACCACGGCGACGTTCTCGGCGAACAGGATGCGAAGAGCAACCTGCAAGCCATGGCCCGGGCAATCCACGGCGAGTTGCTGATCGGCACTGTCGGTGACCGATTGGTGGAAATGGCCGCTGGCTGGGGCGTGGTGCTGGTGGTCTCCGGCCTGTACCTGTGGTGGCCGCGCGGGCAATCGTCGGCCGGTGTGCTGTGGCCGCGCTGGAGCGCCCGCGGGCGATTGTTCTGGCGTGACCTGCATGTCGTCGTCGGTTTCTGGGGCGCGGCATTCCTGCTGGTGATGCTGCTCAGCGGCATGACCTGGACCGGCTTCTGGGGCAAGCAATACGCCAACCTCTGGAACCGCTTCCCGGCGGCGATGTGGAATGACGTGCCCAAGTCCGACGTCGAGGCCGGCAGCCTCAACAACGCCCACCGCCAGACCGTGCCCTGGGCCGTGGAAAATACGCCGATGCCGATGTCCGGCGACCATGCCGAGCACATGGGCCACGGTGGCATGCACGAAGGCCCCGCCGCCCCGACCGTCAGCCTGCAAGCGGTGCAGGATATCGCCACCGAACGCCAGGTCACGCCCGGCTACAGCATCACGTTGCCCACCACGGCCAGCGGCGTGTTCACCGTCGCCGTGTTCGCCGATGACCCGCGCAACGATGCCACCTTGCATGTGGACCAGTACACCGGCAAGGTCCTGGCCGATGTGCGCTGGGAGCACTACAGCATCGTGGCCCGCGCCACCGAAACCGGGGTGATGCTGCACGAAGGCAAGATGTTCGGCCCGGTGAATCAGATCCTCGTGCTGCTGGTTTGCCTGATGATCCTGCTCAGCGCCGTGAGTGGCCTGGTGATCTGGTGGAAGCGCCGGCCCCAGGGCAAGTTCGGCGTGCCGCCGCTGCGTCACGACTTGCCGACGTGGAAGACCGGGGTGTTCATCATGCTGGCCCTGGCGCTGGTGTTCCCGTTGGTGGGGGCTTCGCTGGTGGTGGTGTGGCTGTTGGACCGGCTGCTGATCCGCTTGAATCGCGAGCCTGAAGTGGCCTCATCTTCAAGCTGAGACAGTGCACTAACGGAAGGCGGCGCGAACGCTCTACTATCGCGCCCGCCATCTAAACGCAGACCCCGGCCCCCTGTGGGAGCGAGCTTGCTCGCGATGGCGTCAACCCATCCAGCATTGATGTGGCAGACAAACAGCTATCGCGAGCAAGCTCGCTCCCACAGTTGATCGTTGACGACCGTGACATCGTGCCCCAATGCGGCGCACCCCATCGCACCAGCGCCGAATCGCGATCACTCATGGTGCACCACCCTTCTTCCCCTCCTCGCGACTTCCCTGTTTCCGGGCTTTTTTCCAACCGGGCACACCCCTTGCAAAAGCGCCTTCAGCGTTTGCATCTGCCCTCGAAAAAAAACTCATAAGTCCATGGAGATCGCACAATGAAGCGTCGTAGCTTGATCAAGGCTTTTACACTCTCGGCAAGCATTGCCGCGATGGGCATGGCCTGGACCGTCCAGGCCGCCGAGACCATCAAGGTCGGCATCCTGCATTCGTTGTCCGGCACCATGGCGATCTCCGAGACGTCCCTCAAGGACATGGCGCTGATGACCATCGACGAGATCAACGCCAAGGGTGGCGTGAACGGCAAGAAGCTTGAAGCGGTGGTCGTGGACCCGGCGTCGAACTGGCCGCTGTTCGCCGAAAAGGGCCGTCAGCTGCTGACCCAGGACAAGGTCGCCGTGGTGTTCGGCTGCTGGACATCGGTGTCGCGTAAATCCGTGTTGCCGGTGTTCGAAGAACTCAACGGCCTGCTGTTCTACCCGGTGCAATACGAAGGCGAAGAGATGTCGCCGAACGTGTTCTACACCGGCGCGGCGCCGAACCAACAGGCAATTCCGGCGGTGGAATACCTGATGAGCGAAGAAGGCGGCAGTGCCAAGCGCTACTTCCTGCTGGGCACCGACTACGTCTACCCGCGCACCACCAACAAGATCCTGCGTTCGTTCCTGCACTCCAAAGGGGTGGCGGACAAGGACATCGAAGAGGTCTACACCCCGTTCGGCCACAGCGATTACCAGACCATCGTGGCCAACATCAAGAAGTTCTCGGCCGGTGGCAAGACCGCGGTCATCTCCACGGTCAATGGCGACTCCAACGTGCCGTTCTATAAAGAACTGGCCAACCAGGGCCTGAAGGCCACCGACGTACCGGTCGTGGCGTTCTCGGTGGGCGAAGAGGAACTGCGCGGCATCGACACCAAGCCGCTGGTGGGCAACCTGGCGGCGTGGAACTACTTCGAATCCGTGGATAACCCGGCGAACAGGAAATTCGTCGATTCCTGGAAAGCCTACGCCAAGGCCAAGAACCTGCCAGGTGCCGACAAAGCGGTGACCAACGACCCGATGGAAGCCACCTACGTCGGCATCCACATGTGGGCGCAAGCGGTGGAGAAAGCCAAGTCCACCGACGTCGACAAAGTCCGCGAAGCCCTGGCCGGCCAGACCTTCGCCGCACCGTCGGGCTACACCCTGACCATGGACAAGACCAACCACCACCTGCACAAGCCGGTGATGATCGGCGAGATCCAGGCCGACGGTCAGTTCAACGTGGTCTGGCAGACCGAAGGCCCGATCCGCGCGCAACCGTGGAGCCCGTTCATCGCCGGCAACGACAAGAAGCCTGACTATGCGGTGAAGAGCAACTGAGCCCATGGGTGTCGGCCCCAATCCCGGGCCGACACACAACCCCTGTGAGAGCGAGCTTGCTCGCGATAGCGATGGATCAGCCAGAAGAAAAGTGACTGGCACACCGCTATCGCGAGCAAGCTCGCTCCCACAAAAAGCACTGCGCAAGGCCTAGCATATGCCCACCGCCCTTTACCGCCTCATCCTCGCCCTGGTGCTGCTGTTGCCACTGGAGGCCCATGCCGGTGACGCCGAAGACTTCGTCGCCGCCAACCCGACCCAGCAGGCCAGACTCCTGGAAACCTGGGCCGCGCAGCCGGAGCCTGAACGTGTCGAACTGATCAACGCCCTGCAACAAGGCCAGTTGATCGTCGACGGCCAGCCAAAAACCCTGCGCCTGAACAACCGCTTGCGCGGGCTGATCGAAACCGCCCTGGCCAGCCATCAACTGCTCGCCGTCGATGCCCGCGTACGCCTGGCCGCCGCGCAGCAACTGCAAAAAACTGCCCGCCCGGCGCAACTGGCGTTTCTCGACCGGCAATTGGCCGGTGAGCAAGACGAAAACGTACACGCCGCCCTGAGCCTGGCCCTGGCGAACCTGCAACTGGTGGACACCAACCCGAACGTGCGCCTGGCCGCCGTCCGTCTGTTGGGGGAAACCGGCGATCCACTGGCCCGCACCCGCCTGGAAGGCCTGCTCGAACCCGGCGTCGAAACCGATGCCGCCGTGCGCACCGCCGCTGAAACCAGCCTGGGCCAGGTCAAGCGCAAGCTCCTGGTGGGCGAATTGCTGGGCCAGGCCTTCAGCGGCATGTCCCTGGGCTCGATCCTGCTGCTCGCCGCCCTCGGCCTGGCGATTACCTTCGGCCTGCTGGGGGTGATCAACATGGCCCACGGCGAGATGCTCATGCTGGGGGCCTATTCCACTTATGTGGTGCAGCTGCTGTTCCAGCGCTTCGCCCCGAACGCCATCGAGTTCTATCCGCTGATCGCCTTGCCGGTGGCATTTTTCATCACCGCGGCCATCGGCATGGCCCTGGAGCGTACGGTGATTCGCCACCTCTACGGACGGCCGCTGGAAACCCTGCTCGCCACCTGGGGTATCAGCCTGATGCTGATCCAACTGGTGCGCCTGGTGTTCGGTGCGCAGAACGTCGAAGTCGCCAACCCGGCCTGGCTCTCGGGCGGGATCCAGGTGTTGCCGAACCTGGTGCTGCCGTACAACCGCATCGTGATCATCGCCTTCGCCTTGTTCGTGGTGGTGCTGACCTGGCTGCTGCTGAACAAGACGCGCCTGGGCCTGAACGTGCGCGCGGTGACCCAGAACCGCAACATGGCCGCCTGCTGCGGCGTGCCCACCGGGCGGGTCGACATGCTCGCCTTCGGCCTCGGCTCGGGCATCGCCGGGCTCGGTGGCGTGGCCCTGAGCCAGATCGGCAACGTCGGCCCGGACCTGGGCCAGAGCTACATCATCGACTCGTTCCTGGTGGTGGTGCTCGGTGGTGTCGGTCAGTTGGCCGGCAGTGTGTTCGCCGCGTTCGGCCTGGGCATCGCCAACAAGATCCTCGAACCGCAGATCGGCGCCGTGCTCGGCAAGATCCTGATCCTCGCGCTGATCATTCTGTTCATCCAGAAGCGTCCGCAAGGCCTCTTCGCGCTCAAAGGACGGGTAATCGACTGATGAACCAGCCCCTGATGCTCACGGCCACGCAAAAGGCCGGTCCCAAAGTCACCCTCGCCGTCGGCGCGCTGATCCTGGCCGTGCTGCTGAGCCTGCCATTGCTGTCGCTGCTGGCGGCGGACAATCCGCTGCACGTCTCGGCCTACACCCTGACCCTGGTGGGCAAGATTCTCTGCTACGCCATCGTCGCCCTGGCACTGGACCTGGTCTGGGGCTACGCCGGCTTGCTCTCCCTGGGCCACGGCCTGTTCTTCGCCCTGGGCGGCTACGCCATGGGCATGTACTTGATGCGCCAGGCCGCCGGGGATGGCTTGCCGGCGTTCATGACCTTCCTGTCGTGGACCGAGTTGCCTTGGTACTGGGCCGGCACCGACAGTTTCCTCTGGGCGATGTGCCTGGTGGTACTGGCGCCGGGGTTGCTGGCCCTGGTGTTCGGCTTCTTCGCCTTCCGCTCGCGGATCAAGGGCGTGTATTTCTCGATCATGACCCAGGCCCTGACCTTCGCCGGGATGCTCCTGTTTTTCCGCAACGAAACCGGGTTTGGCGGCAACAACGGCTTCACCAATTTCCGCTCGATCCTGGGCTTCGGCATCACCGAGCCCGGCACCCGGGCGGTGCTGTTTTTCGCCACGGTGTTGCTGCTGGTGGCGAGCCTGTTCATCGGTTGGCGCCTGGCCCGCAGCAAGTTCGGCCGGGTACTGACCGCCCTGCGGGACGCGGAAAACCGCCTGATGTTCTGCGGCTACGATCCCCGTGGTTTCAAGCTGTTCGTCTGGGTGTTGAGCGCGGTGTTGTGCGGCCTGGCCGGGGCGTTGTACGTGCCGCAGGTGGGCATCATCAACCCCAGCGAAATGTCGCCGACCAACTCCATCGAGGCCGCCGTGTGGGTCGCCCTTGGCGGGCGCGGCACGTTGATCGGGCCGTTGCTGGGCGCCGGGGTCGTGAATGGCATGAAGAGCTGGTTCACCGTGGCGTTTCCTGAATATTGGCTGTTCTTCCTCGGCGCCCTGTTCATCGTCGTGACCCTGTATCTGCCCAAGGGTGTGATCGGGTTGCTGAAGAAAAGGAGCGAATGATGCGAATCACACCTACGGCGGACTTCATGCTCGAACCCATCCTGGAGCCCAACAAGGACCAAGGCAGCAGCCGCGACGCCATCGGCCTCGGCCAGGCAGCCGGCGTGGGCCTGAACACCCGCCACGGCACCATCCTGACCCTGGAAGACATCAGCGTCAGCTTCGATGGCTTCAAGGCCTTGAACGATTTGAACCTGTACATCGGCGTCGGCGAGTTGCGCTGCATCATCGGCCCCAACGGCGCCGGCAAGACCACCCTGATGGACGTGATCACCGGCAAGACCCGCCCCAGCCACGGCAAGGCCTGGTTCGGCGAGACCCTGGACCTGACGAGCATGAGCGAAGTACAGATCGCCCAGGCCGGCATCGGGCGCAAGTTCCAGAAGCCCACGGTGTTCGAAGCCCTGAGCGTGTTCGAGAACCTGGAACTGGCGCTCAAGACCGACAAATCGGTGTGGGCCAGCCTGCGGGCACGACTCACTGGCGAGCAGCACGACCGTATCGACGAAGTGCTCGAGACCATCCGCCTTGCCACGTCGGTCAACCGCGCCGCCGGGTTGCTGTCCCACGGGCAGAAGCAGTTCCTGGAGATCGGCATGCTGCTGGTGCAAGACCCGCAATTGCTGTTGCTCGACGAACCGGTGGCGGGCATGACCGACGCCGAGACCGAGTTCACCGCCGAGCTGTTCAAGTCCCTGGCGGGCAAGCATTCGCTGATGGTGGTGGAACACGACATGGGCTTCGTCGGCGCGATCGCCGACCACGTCACCGTGCTGCACCAGGGCAGCGTGCTGGCCGAAGGCTCGCTGGAACAGGTGCAGGACAATGAGCGGGTGATCGAGGTGTATCTCGGTCGCTAGAGTGGCAAATGCTGTTCCCTGTGGGAGCGAGCTTGCTCGCGATGGAGGCGACACATTCAGCACCTAAGCAAGCTGCCCCATCGCTATCGCGAGCAAGCTCGCTCCCACAGGGAACTTGAGGAGAATCTGGAACATGCTGCAAGTCGACAAGCTGCACCAGTACTACGGCGGTAGCCACATCCTGCGCGGCCTGTCGTTCGACGCCAAGGTCGGCGAGGTGACGTGCCTGCTGGGGCGCAACGGCGTGGGCAAGACCACCCTGCTCAAATGCCTGATGGGCCTGTTGCCGGCCAAGGAAGGCGCGGTGAGTTGGGAAGGCAAGGCCATCACCGCGTTCAAGCCGCACCAACGGGTGCATGCCGGCATTGCCTACGTGCCCCAGGGCCGGGAAATTTTCGGACGGCTGACGGTGGAAGAAAACCTGCTGATGGGCCTGTCGCGCTTTCCCGGCGCCGAAGCCAAGGAAGTGCCGGCATTCATCTACGAATTGTTCCCGGTGCTGCTGCAGATGAAACAACGCCGTGGCGGTGACCTGTCCGGCGGCCAGCAACAGCAGCTCGCCATTGGCCGGGCCCTGGCCAGTCGCCCGCGCCTGCTGATTCTCGACGAGCCTACCGAAGGCATCCAGCCCTCGGTGATCAAGGAGATCGGCATGGTGATCAAGAAGCTGGCGGCCCGGGGCGACATGGCGATTTTGCTGGTGGAGCAGTTCTACGACTTCGCCGCCGAGCTGGCCGATCAGTACCTGGTGATGTCCCGGGGCGAGATCGTGCAGCAGGGGCGCGGAGAAAATATGGAAGCCGAGGGTGTGCGCGGACTGGTTACGATCTAGTCTGTAGCGTCCTGACGATAATCAGAAATCATGAATCTACCTGTCTGTTCATTGGCGCCTTCGGCCCTGTTCACCCCCAGCTGGCACGCTGAGCTGGAATTGGGCTACGCCCGCTTCGGCGAGTGCACACGCCCGGTACAGCGCCGCCACAAAGGTCCGCTGCGGGTGCAGAAGCACTTGTACGCCGAAGGTCCCGAGGTGTGCCAGCACATCATCGTCCACCCGCCCGGTGGGATTGCCGGCGGTGACCGGCTGGATATCTCGGCCCATGTCGGCCCTGGCGCCTGGGCGCAACTGACCAGCCCCGGCGCGGCCAAGTGGTACCGCGCTGCCGGCCCGGCGTACCAACAGTTGAGCCTGAGCGTGGCCCCCGGCGCGACCCTGGAATGGCTGCCCCAGGAAACCATCGTCTTCAGCGCGGCCCAGGCCGAACTCGGCACGAGTATCGACCTGCTGGGCGACGCACGCCTGCTCTACTGGGACATGGTCGCCCTCGGCCGACCGGCCAGCGGCGAGCGGTTCGACCTGGGGCACTTTCAATCGCGACTGGACATCCGCCGCGACGGCCAGTTGCTGTGGCATGAGCGCCAGCGCATTGTGGGCGGTGATGGGCTGCTGGACTCGCCCATCGGGCTGGGCGGCGATCCGGTGTTCGCCACGTTGCTGGTGACCGGCGAGATCGACAGCGAGTTGCTGGAACACTGCCGATCCCTGGGCCATGCCGTGCGCGGCGACCTGACCCAATTGCCCGGCCTGGTCGTGGCGCGCTGCCTGGCGAGCGAGGCATTGCTGGCGCGGGGGTGGTTGATTGAATTGTGGCGCTTGCTCAGGCCTGCATTGCTTGGAAGAGAGGCCGTACCACCGAGAATCTGGAGCACCTGAATTGGCTTTCCTGTGGGAGCGAGCTTGCTCGCGATGGCGGTGTACCAGCCAACGGTGATGTTGAATGTTCGATAGCTATCGCGAGCAAGCTCGCTCCCACAGTGGAATGGGTTTACAGCGAATTTTTTTATCTGCCCTTATGGATTGCACATGGACCTGACCCCACGCGAAAAAGACAAGCTGCTGATCTTCACCGCCGGCCTCGTCGCCGAACGACGGTTGGCCCGGGGCCTGAAGCTCAACTACCCGGAGGCCATGGCCTACATTTCCGCCGCGCTGCTGGAAGGCGCCCGTGACGGCCAGACCGTCGCCGAGCTGATGCACTACGGCACCACGCTGTTGAGCCGCGAGCAGGTGATGGAAGGCATCCCGGAAATGATCCCGGAGATCCAGGTCGAAGCGACGTTTCCCGACGGCACCAAACTGGTCACCGTCCACCAACCCATCGCCTGAGGCCACGCCATGACTGCCCATGTTCGTGACGCCCATGCCACAGACCTGCCGGCGATCCGCGAGATCTACAACGACGCCGTCCTCAACACCACGGCGATCTGGAACGAACAAGCCGTGGACCTGGGCAATCGCCAGGCCTGGTTCAGCGCCCGGCAGACCCAGGGCTACCCGGTGCTGGTGGCCGTCGACGCCGAAGACAACGTGCTGGGCTACGCTTCGTTCGGCGACTGGCGGCCGTTCGACGGTTTCCGCCACACCGTGGAGCATTCGGTGTATGTGCGCAGCGATCAACGCGGCAATGGCCTTGGCCCGCTGCTGATGGCCGCGCTGATCGAACGTGCCAGGGCCTGCGATAAACACGTCATGGTCGCGGCCATCGAAAGTGGCAACGTGGCCTCGATTCGCCTGCACGAGCGGGCCGGTTTCGTGATTACCGGGCAGATGCCCGAGGTGGGGACCAAGTTCGGCCGCTGGCTGGACCTGACCTTCATGCAGTTGAACCTCAACCCCGGGGCGCTACCGCCTGCCATCAACAAGGAGTGAAAAGCCAATGAACGCCGCCCAGTTGCGTCGGGTCCACGCCGAGAGCTTTGCGCATTATCGCCAGGGCCTGATCGATCTGTTGCTCGACGCCGTCGGCTACGGGGCCAGCGTGGGGTTCATGGCCGATCTCGATGCCGTCCAGGCCCGCGCCTATTTCGACGAGGTCCAGGCCAGCCTCAATCAGGGCCACCTGCTGCTGTGGGTGGTGGTCAAGGATGAACAGGTACAGGCCAGCGTCCAGCTCGCCCTGTGCCAGAAGCCCAACGGCCTCAACCGCGCCGAAGTGCAGAAGCTGCTGGTCCGCGGTGAGGCTCGCCGCCGCGGGCTGGGCCAGCAATTGATGAGCGCCCTGGAACTTGGCGCCCGCCAGCACAAACGTGGCCTGTTGTACCTCGACACCGAGGCCGGTTCCGAGGCCGAGGCGTTCTACCGCGCCATGGGCTACACCCGCGTCGGTGAACTGCCCGACTACTGCCAGAGCCCGGACGGGACCTACACCCCGACCGCCATTTACTACAAGATTTTGGGGCAACCGCAATGATTCCAGGGCAATACCAGGTCCAGCCCGGCGACATCGAACTCAACGTCGGTCGCCGCACGCTCACGCTGAACGTCGCCAACAGCGGCGACCGACCGATCCAGGTCGGCTCGCACTATCACTTTTTCGAGACCAACGACGCCTTGACCTTCGACCGCGCCGCCAGCCGTGGCATGCGCCTGAACATCCCGGCCGGCACCGCGGTGCGTTTCGAACCGGGCCAGAGCCGCGAGGTGGAGCTGGTGGACCTGGCCGGGCATCGCCGGGTGTTCGGGTTTGCCGGGCGGGTCATGGGCGACCTGTAAGTCATAGGGTGCCTGCACTGGCCTCATCGCGAGCAAGCTCGCTCCCACAGGGAAACGCGATCAAATGTGGGAGCGAGCTTGCTCGCGATGAGTGAGCGCAGCGAACGGTTTCAACATTCAATTGAATTCCAAGGCAAGCACATGAAGATTTCGAGACAAGCCTACGCCGACATGTTCGGCCCCACCGTCGGCGACAAGGTCCGCCTGGCCGACACCGAGTTGTGGATCGAAGTGGAAAAAGACTTCACCACCTACGGCGAAGAAGTGAAATTCGGCGGCGGCAAGGTGATTCGCGACGGCATGGGCCAGAGCCAACTGTTGGCCGCCGAGGTCGTCGACACCTTGATCACCAACGCGCTGATCATCGACCACTGGGGCATCGTCAAGGCCGATGTCGGCCTCAAGGACGGGCGCATCGCCGCCATCGGCAAGGCCGGCAACCCGGACATCCAGCCCGACGTGACCATCGCCATCGGCGCCAGTACCGAAGTGATCGCCGGCGAAGGCATGATCCTCACCGCCGGCGGGATCGACACCCACATCCACTTCATCTGCCCCCAGCAGATCGAAGAAGCGCTGATGAGCGGCGTCACCACCATGATCGGCGGTGGCACGGGCCCGGCCACCGGGACCAACGCCACCACGTGCACCTCCGGGCCGTGGCACCTGGCGCGCATGCTCCAGGCCGCCGATGCCTTCCCGATGAACATCGGCTTCACCGGCAAGGGCAACGCCAGCCTGCCGGAACCGTTGATCGAGCAGGTCAAGGCCGGTGCCATCGGCCTGAAGCTGCACGAAGACTGGGGCACCACGCCCGCGGCCATCGACAATTGCCTGAGCGTGGCCGACCAGTACGATGTGCAGGTGGCGATCCACACCGACACCCTCAACGAGTCGGGCTTCGTGGAAACCACCCTTGCCGCGTTCAAGGGCCGCACCATCCACACCTACCACACCGAAGGTGCCGGTGGCGGGCATGCGCCGGACATCATCAAGGCCTGCGGTTTCCCCAACGTGCTGCCCAGTTCCACCAACCCGACCCGGCCGTTCACCCGCAACACCATCGACGAGCACCTGGACATGTTGATGGTCTGCCATCACCTGGACCCGAGCATTGCCGAAGACGTGGCCTTCGCCGAAAGCCGCATCCGCCGCGAGACCATCGCCGCCGAAGACATTCTCCACGACCTCGGCGCCTTCTCGATGATCAGCTCCGACAGCCAGGCCATGGGCCGCGTCGGCGAAGTCATCACGCGCACCTGGCAGACCGCCGACAAGATGAAAAAGCAACGCGGCGCCCTGCCCGGCGACGGCGAAGGCAACGACAATTTCCGCATCAAGCGCTACATCGCCAAGTACACCATCAACCCGGCGATCACCCACGGCATCAGCCATGAAGTGGGCTCCATCGAAGTGGGCAAGTGGGCCGACCTGGTGCTGTGGCGCCCGGCGTTCTTCGGCGTCAAGCCGACGCTGATCCTCAAGGGTGGAGCGATTGCCGCCAGCCTGATGGGTGACGCCAACGCCTCGATCCCGACACCACAGCCGGTGCACTACCGACCGATGTTCGCCAGCTACGGCGGCTCACGGCATGCCACCAGCCTGACCTTCATCAGCCAGGCCGCCGCCGAGGCCGGGTTGCCGGAACAACTGGGGCTGAAGAAAAGAATCGCCGTGGTCAAAGGCTGCCGCGACGTGCAGAAGACCGACCTGATCCACAACGACTACCTGCCGAGCATCGACGTCGATCCGCAGACTTACCAGGTCAAGGCCGACGGCGTGTTGCTGTGGTGCGAACCGGCTGAAGTGCTGCCGATGGCGCAGCGTTATTTCCTGTTTTGAACCGGCGCAGTTCCTGTGGCGAGGGCGCTGCCAAAGGCTGCGATCTTTTGATCTTTCGCTTGGGACTCAAGCGTTTTTGGAAAGATCGCAGCCTCGCTGCGCTCGACAGCTCCTACGGTCCAGCGAGAGCACGCGTACTCGCCACGGTTTTCATTGCCTGAAAGGATCAGCCTACAGGTCGGTACTGCCTGGCAACTGCTCCAGCTCGGTTCGCGTCAACGACTGGACCAGCTCCGCTTCCTTGATCTTGTGTTGCAGGCCCAACGCCTCGGACTGGCTGATGTAGTCGGCTTCCTCCAGGGTCCCGGCCGCCTTCGCTTCATCCAGCTCGATCTGGTTGGCGATAAGGGTGTCGTTCAGCGCCTGGAAGGAGGCCCCATGGGCCTGCTTCAAATAATCGATCCAGAAATCCCGGCCCACCAGCGACTGAAACTGCTGGGGGGAATCGTCCAGCGCCAGCACCTCATTGGCAGCGGCATCGAGCATTCCAGGGGTGACATCTCCCAGCCTGAGAAAAACCCCGCCCGCGGGCTGGCCCGGTAGCCCCAATCGATCCTTGAGCCCCACACGGTAAGCCAGGCGGACCTCGACTTCTTCTATCAGCGCCAGGTTTTCGCGCTTTTCATCGTTGGTCAGGTCGGTGCGGGCATTGATCGCATCACGGCGCCGCTGGATATCCTTCAGGGCAATACGCTCTACCTCATCGAGGCGAAACAGCCCCTTGGCCAACTGGACCAGCGTTGCCGCCTCATCCTTTCCAACCGCCAAGGCCCTGGCGTTGTGGATCATCAAGCGGATTTCCAGGTAGCTGAAGGACAAGGCTGCGCGATCTTCACAGGCCGGTCGGCCAGCCAGGTCGAACAGCTCATGACGCAAGTCGGTGGCGTTGCCCATCGCCTCGAGCATCTGCCAGACGCGGGCCTGGAGGTCCGGATAATCTTCCAGACCCTGATAGGAGGCGGCCAACCGATGCAACAATTCAAAAAACTCTCCCGAGTGCCGCTCATCCGCCAGGCTTTGCCACAAAGCTTTTTTTTCCGCCAGTTGGCCCGCAGGCAGGTCGCGCAGCCATTGCTGCATATTCGCCGGCCCGACCGGCGCTGAAAACCCAAACGCCTCGGGCAAACGCAGGACGGCCCATTCGGGACGCGTCTGCAAGACCGTCGCCCAATAATTACGCATGCGCTGTTGGACCCCCTCGCTCAACGGGTTGCCCTGCAACAACGTCACGCGATTCAGACGTGCCGTGGCATGGGCACGCTCGGCGGGCGGGTCGAGCAGGTGATCCGGTACCTGGGTCAAGCCGTTGTCGCGCAAGTCGATCAGCTCCAGCGGTTGGTCGCGCAGGCCGGTGGGCCAGGCAGTGATCCCGGTGTTCTTCAGGTGCAATCGTTCCAGGTCAGGTAACCTGCTGAAGTCCGGCAGGCGCTCCAGCAAGTTATTATCCAGGTCGAGGTTTTTCAGCCGGCCAAGGCTTTGCAGGATTTCAACGCTACGACGTGTCAGGCCGATCTGGTTATTCGCCAGCCGAAGCGTCTCCAGATTTCGCATCCCCTCCAGGGTTCCGGGAATATCCATCAGCCTGTTCCTGGACATTTCCAAGCGCTTGAGGGAGGAGAACGCGCTGAGGAAGCTCTCGCAGTAGTCCAGCGTCAAGCCCATGTCGGACATCATGAGCACACCCACATGGCTGAAGTCGGCCGTCAGCTCCGGCAATGCGCCGATGTTCAATCCGCTCAAATCAAGCTCATACCCGAGCCTGCGACCATCGGCCCCTGCAACGACCCGGGTCTGACGCCGCCAGCAGCGCTCGATGTGTTCGGCCGCGATCTCTCTGACCCCCGTCGGTACTTGCCGACGGTGATTACCCTCGTAACGCCATCCAAAGGTAGCGACCCAGCGGTCCAGATCCCGGCGTAGCATTTTCAACTCGACTTTACGTCGCTTGAGTTCCCTCACCGCGCCATTGCCCAGCGATCGCAACAGCGCCTCGGTCTGCTCCGCCGTGTAGCCCGGGTACAACTCCTGCACCCGGCTCTCCGGCGACCGGCCCAGGCGCAACCAATCCCGCAGTCCACCCAAGGGGTAGCCGACTTTGCCCGAAGCCAGGCGCATCGGTGATTGGAAGGCGGGCTTGAGCGCGGGCATCTTCAAGCGGCTCGCCAGCACATCCCGGTCCACTGGCGAAGCGCCGATGGCCTCTCTCAACCGGTCGCCGTGATGGATCGAGGGCCGAGCCATGGCCCGGCGTTCGGCATCCGGCAGGGCATGCTGCAAGGCATCGAAGACACTGCCCCAATGGCTCAACTCATTGCCGCTGTCGTCAAAGGCCTGGTAGACATCATCGTCCTTGACCACGACCTTGGTCTGCGGCGCATTTTGCGGCCCGATGCTGTCGATCAAGGCGCCGGACACATCGGCCTCGCGCAATTCGATGCGCACCGTGTCGCTCCAGCCAGGCAAGGTTTCCAGGGTCGCCAACACCAATCGAGGCGTGTCCGCCGTGGCCAAGGCGTCCTGATACAGGCCCTCGTAGGCTCGGTTCAAACGCACCACGCGCTGATAATGGCGCAGCTCTTCGGCGATGCGCAGCGGGATGGGTTTGGTCTGGCTGGCCTCATCGAAATCCCAGGCGGCCATTTGCTGCAACTCTTCGCTACCGGCCAGGGTGATGATCTGTTCGATCGCCTTTGCCGGAACCGAGGGGAAACGGGACTTGATCAGCGTGACATGGGGGTCACCTCTCGTCTCGCCCATGGCGTAGTAATCGTTGAGCAACTGCACCTTTTCATTTACCGCCGCTTCGGCGAGTGCCTGGCGCAGGTGCCGGACGCGAGCATCCATGTTGGTTTTCGCAATCGGCGGGCTCGCCGTGGCCAACAGGTCGGCGCCTGCGGCATCCACCGCTGCGATCAGGTTTTTCAACAGCGAAGATGTGCGGACCTTGGCCTCGGTAAGGCTGGCTTCACGGAACGGGGTCTCGCCTTCCGAGGGCCGGACGTATTCCCAGCGCGTCCGCCCGGCGCCGTCGACGACCTTCAGCTTCAGCCCTCTTGGCCACGGGCCGTATTGGCTCAGCAGGTGCAACATCGGCTCGGCCAAGTCATGGCCCAGCGGTTCCTCGCTTTGCAGTTGCCCGATGAACGTGTCGAGTTGTCGGCAGAGGTCGAAGCGATCCAGGGTGTCGGCCAGCAACGCCGGCACCGGCTCGCCCTCGACATGCACCCGTCGCAGCACGTCCTGCGGGGTCGCGCTGGCGAGGCGGATCCGCTCCAGTTCAGCATCGCTGAAGTCCTTGACGCCGTGGCCCAGGCGCCTCATCAGCGTCGGGCCTTCCCAGCTGCGCGGTTGTTCCAGTTCATGGTGCCAGGCACCGTTGCCGTTGCCCGTCAGTTCGGGCTGGTAGGCCTGCGGACGGGAAGGATGACGAATGCGATAGCGAAGAGTCTGCGGGTCCTGTTGCACTTCATAATATCGGTCACCCAGCGGCAGAACCTGCCGGTCGCCGACCCGATACAGGCCCTGGGTATCCGGACTCGACGCCGGGGGAGGCGCCAGCTCACTTTGATAAACGCTCAGGTCGGGACGCCACAGGCGCGATTCGCCGTTGGCCAATTGCACCGGCTCCAGCTGATCCACCGCGCCCGACCATCGAATGTGCGGCAGCACCGCCGCACCGGTGGCGACGAAGGCCGTGTTGAGGGCCACGCTGGAAAAATGCGCCCACATTTCCTGGGTCTCGCCACGTTCGAACGCTTCGATGCCCTCGAAGGCCTCGTTGAACATCTGCACCGCCCCGACCGTCAACATCAGCGGCCCCAATCCTGGCACGACGAACGCCGCCAGGTTGAACACGTCGACCACCGCGTCCAGGTAACTGTCCAGGCGCGCCAGGCGGGCTTTCTGGTCTTCATCACCGGTAGGCACCGCCACCGCGCGGGCGTCAGCCTGGATCTTCTCGATCTGCCGCAGGCGTAGCGAGCCCCACAGGTCGCCGGGAATCGGCGCCGTGGCCATGGGCAGGTTGCGCAACGACGATTTGAGTGGGTAATCGGCCTGGTCATCGGCCGTCGGGGAGGTTTGATAGAAGTGCTTGAACTGGCGGAAAAACACCCCTTGCTGACGCAGCGGCACGAAACGGCTGAAGAAGCGGCGGTAGGTGCTACCGTGCAGGCGTCGCCGCAGTTCGACCATGAAGTCGGCGCTGGAGGCATAGGCTTTCAGGGGATGCTCGGGATCACCCGGAAGGTAGGCCACGACCGGCACCACCCGGCGGCTGCTTTCAAGGTCGGGGCCGATCAACAGCGGGCCGACCAGGTCGATGTCGAACACTTTCAGGGAAGTGAAAGTCACGGCCTGGCCATCGAGGGTGACGTCGCTGGCACCGTCGATCACCCGCTGCAACATCGCGTAGACCGCCGGGCTGATGTCGGCCTTGGCCCGGGCGATCTCGATGTTCAGCGCCAGGCCCTGCCGGTGATGCTCCTCCAGTGAATGATCCAGCGGGTTGTATGTCTTGCTGTCGTCGAGCCGCAGGACAGCGTTGATGTGCTCCTGATACTGGCGCCCCAGGTCCAGGGTGCGACACAACTGGGCGAAGGCTTCTGAGGCAATCGGCAACGCACCTGCGCGAACGGCGTCGACGGAAGGCACCACTGCGCCGCCCTGGAACGGACGCACCGTGGTAATGAGGCTGCAATCGGCACAGGCGGGCTTGCGCGCTTCCTCTGGCGCGAAATTGGCCAGCGCCGCCTCCAGCAA
The DNA here is from genome assembly GCF_900106885.1 of Pseudomonas sp. NFACC14. Classification (NCBI taxonomy): domain Bacteria; kingdom Pseudomonadati; phylum Pseudomonadota; class Gammaproteobacteria; order Pseudomonadales; family Pseudomonadaceae; genus Pseudomonas; species Pseudomonas sp. NFACC14. Next base: position 89,039 of record NZ_FNOA01000016.1, on the reverse strand, counting down.
TGACGTGCCACGATATTCGTAGCGATCGAAGTGGCCGCCCTCGCTGTCCAGGACCAGCGCCCCAAAAAAATCATCGCGGGTCCTGCGCCCGTACTGGCGGACGAAATACACCTCGTTGACGTTCAGTGTGAGGTTGAACTCATCCAGGAGTGCCTGCTCAAGCAAGGGTTCGGCAAAGGCGCGGATGTCCTGGATATTGCCCAGCCGGTTGTCGACCTGGTTCAGGCGCTCGCGGTAGCGGGAATGACTGTCCTTGAGGCTGTTCCAGAGGTCGGGGGAGGCTTTCGCGTACCAGTCCGGAAGCGTCAGTTCATGGTCGCTCAGTTCCTGCTGGCGTTGCACGATGGCCCCGCTGTACCAGCCGGGAATGCGGGCTTTGAGCAGGTCGAAATGCTCGCCTTGGGGAGTGGCGAGACGGGGGGTGAAGCCTGGCATATCGGGTCATCCTTGACGATGGAAAACCCGAGCCTAACCAGCGTGCCGCCGAGGCGTGCGGTAACTATTTATTGCTTTTTCGACAAGACATGACGGATACGAACCGCCACGGTCATTCCACCCAACGGCCCAATTGCTGGCGCAGCCGACGATTCTCGGCACGCAGTTGCTGGACTTCCTCCAGCAGGTCCAGCGCCAGGGCGACGCCTTCCCATTCCAGGTCCAGCTCGCGGCGCAATTTGGCCGCACGACGGGCCAGGACCAGTTCATAGTCGGTAAAACGCCAATCCGCAGGAGCCGCGCCGTGGGGTTCGAGGATGCCGTGGGCGACGATCTCGATCACATGGACGTCGGCCAACGCGGCAGCCTCGCAGAATTCCGTCAGGGTCAGTTCAATGATCGGGTTGTTCATGGTCTGCTTCTCCCAATGCCTTAACTGTGTAGGGGTGCAAGAACGTAGGAGCTGACGAGTGAAACGAGGCTGCGATCTTTCCACCCCACATTGAGTCTAGAGCGAAAGATCAAGAGATCGCAGCCTCGTTTCACTCGTCAGCTCCTACGCTCCTACCAACAGAGACCGGCCGCTGTCAGAAATTCTCCCGCGGATCGAACGCCGCTTTCTTCGCCAGTTCGGCCCACAGTGCCTTGACCGCTTCGTCGCTGGCCTTGGGCATCACGGCCTTGAGCTGCACGAACAGGTAGCCGCGCTCGCCGGCCTTGTTGCGCAGGCCGTGGCCCTTGGCGCGCATGCGCTGGCCGTTCTGGCTGCCGGCCGGGACCTTGAGATTGATCTTGCCGGTGAGGGTCGGCACCGCCACTTCGGTGCCCAGCGCCAATTCCCACGGGGCCAGGGGCAAGGTGATGATCAGGTCCTGGCCTTCGACGTCGAACTTGGGGTGCGGGGCGAAACGAATGGTCAGGTACAAGTCGCCGTTGGCACCGCCACCGACACCCGGCGCGCCCTGGCCCTTGAGGCGGATGCGTTCGCCGTCGGTCACGCCCAGCGGGATCTTCACGTTCAGGCTCTTGCTGGTGTTGCTCACGTGTTGGCCGGCCGCGTTGTATTGCGGCACCTGGAACGTGACCTTCTTCGACTCGTTCGACAGGGTTTCTTCCAGGAAAATCGGTAATTCCATTTCCACGTCTTGCCCTCGACGGCCGGCGCTGCGACCTGACTGTCCGCCACCGAAACCCGACCCACGGTTACCGAAGATCGAACTGAAGAAGTCCGAGAAGTCGCCAGCGTCCTGGCCACCGCCAAAACCGCCACGGCTCTGCCAACCCGGCGGGCCCTGGAACGGCTGGCCGTGCTGGCCGTAGCGGCGCAGGTCGTCGTATTCGGCGCGCTTGTCGGCACTTTTCAGCGCTTCATAGGCCTCCGAGACGTCCTTGAACTTGGTCTCGGCGTCTTTTTCCTTGCTTACATCCGGGTGGTACTTGCGCGCCAGCTTGCGGTAGGCAGCCTTGATCGTACTGTCGTCCGCCGTGGGCTCGACACCCAGGATCTTGTAATAGTCTTTGAAGTCCATCTAAGCATCACCATCCGTTATCGATGTCGCACCGCCACGCACAGCATGCCCGGATGACCGGACAGCGGGTTGACCGACCTCAAGATTGGGACCGGGCGGCACGTCAGAAGTTTATCGGCAGCTGGCGGCGGTTCTTGTACCCGCCTTGCGCTACCAGGCTCATGCCAGCAAGTTTGGGGGTATAAGAGAGTCTTTCAAGGCCTGCGGTCGAGAATTAGCAGATAACCGGCCTTCGAATCCGCGCCCCACTGACATACACTGCGCGGCCGTTTTTTCAACTGGAACCCGAAAGACATGAAAAACGCATCCCCGGCCCGTGCCTGCGGCATCGATTTTGGCACGTCCAACTCCACCGTCGGCTGGCTGCGCCCCGGCATGGAAACGTTGATCGCGCTGGAGGACGATAAGATCACCCTGCCTTCGGTGGTCTTTTTCAATCTCGAGGAACGCCGCCCGGTGTATGGCCGCCTGGCCCTGCACGAATACCTGGAAGGCTACGAAGGCCGGCTGATGCGCTCGCTCAAGAGCCTGCTGGGCTCCAAGCTGATCAAGCACGATACCAGCGTGTTGGGCACGGCCATGCCCTTCAAGGATCTGCTGGGGTTGTTCATCGGCCAGTTGAAGAAACGCGCCGAAGCCACCGCCGGTCGGGAATTCGAAGAAGTGGTACTGGGGCGCCCGGTGTTTTTCGTCGACGACGATGAAATGGCCGACCAGGAAGCGGAAAACACCCTGGTGGACGTCGCCCGCGCCATCGGCTTCAAGGAGGTTTCGTTCCAGTACGAGCCCATCGCGGCGGCCTTCGATTATGAATCGACCATCGAGAAAGAAGAGCTGGTGCTGATCGTCGACATCGGCGGCGGTACTTCGGACTTCTCCCTGGTGCGCCTCTCCCCCGAGCGCCGTACCCACGACAACCGCCACGCCGACATCCTCGCCACCGGTGGCGTGCACATCGGCGGGACCGATTTCGACAAGCAACTCTCCCTGGCCGGCCTGATGCCGCTGTTCGGCTACGGCAGCCGTATGAAAAGCGGCGCCTACATGCCCACCAGCCATCACATGAACCTGGCGACCTGGCACACCATCAACGCGGTGTACTCGCAAAAGTCCACCCTGGCCCTGGGCAGCATGCGCTACGACATCGAAGACACCGGCGGCATCGACCGCCTGTTCAAGCTGATCGAACAACGCGCCGGGCATTGGCTGGCGATGGAAGTGGAAGAAACCAAGATCGAGCTGACCCACACCGACCAGCGTCATTTGCTCCTGGACCGGATCGAGCCGGGCCTGAGCGTGGAACTGAACCGGGCGCTGTTCGAGTCGGCCATCGACGGCTTGCTGGAGCGGGTGCGCGGCAGCGTCACGCAGTTGCTGGGCGATGCCGAGGTGCGGGTCGATCAGGTCGACACGGTGTTCTTCACCGGCGGTTCCAGCGGCATCCCGGCGCTGCGCAACAGCGTCTCGGCGATGCTGCCCCAGGCGCGGCATGTGGAAGGCAATATCTTCGGCAGCATTGGCAGCGGGCTGGCGATCGAGGCGATGAAGCGCTACGGAACGCAGGTCTGATCCCAGACCGAGGCGCGGCCATCGCGAGCAGGCTCGCTCCCACATTGAATCGCATTCCATCTGAAGGAACTCGGTCAACTGTGGGAGCGAGCTTGCTCGCGATGGCGCCAGATCAGGCGCCATCCCTACCGGATCAAACCATCCCGATCTGTTTCAGCTCACTCTTGATATACGCATAGTAAATCGGCCCCGCCACCACCCCCGGCAACCCGAACGCGGCTTCGAACACCAGCATCGCCATGAGCAACTCCCAGGACTTGGCGCTGATCTGCCCGCCGACGATGCGGGCGTTGAGGAAGTATTCGAGCTTGTGGATCACGATCAGGTAACCCAGCGCCGCCACGGCGACCCAGATCGACAGCGACAGGCCGACAATGGTGATCAGCGTGTTGGACATCAGGTTGCCGATGACCGGCAGCAGTCCCAGCAGGAAGGTCATCACGATCAGGGTCTTGGTCAGCGGCAGCTTTATCCCGAACAGCGGCAGCACCACCGCCAGGAAAATCCCGGTGAAGAAGGTGTTGAGCAGGGAAATCTTGATCTGGGCGAAGACGATGTTGCGAAACGCCTTGACCAGCAGGTTCAGGCGATCGAACAGCGCCGCGGCCAGGGGCTTGCGCTTGGTCAGGTCGGGGATGCGCTGCAAGGCGACGATGGCCCCCAGTACCATGCCGATCAGCAACGTCACGAACATATGGGCCGCGTCCTTGCCCACCAGTTGCAGGTCGCTCAGGTGCTTGCTCACCCAGTCGCCAATGGCCACTCGGAACTCGGCGGCGCTGGCCGGCAGGTAGGCGTCGATGAAGGGCGGCAATTGCCCTCGGGCGCGGTCGACCACCGTCATGAACTTGTCCAGGGAGGCTCCGGGGTTTTCGGCCTCATGGAGCAGGAAACTGATGGCTCCGGCGAAGATCAGCGTCAGCACACTGACCACCAGCGTGCCCAGCAACGCCACGGCCAGCCAGCGGGCACGGCGACCTTCGATCAGGCGCTGCAATTGTGGGGTGAGCATGTTGACCAGCTCGAACACCAACAACCCGGCCAGCAGGCTCGGCAACAGGCGCAGTGGCAGCACCAGCAACAACCCACCAAAAATGATCACCCAACTGATCACCAACAATACATGACGCTGAGAAAACGTTGGCATACAGCCTCAGGACAAAACGGCGTGAAAGGATCGGCAGTCTGCCAGCGATCCACCAACAGCACTAGACATTGTATCGGCCGATCCTGGACAGGGTTCAGCTGTTTTTTTGCAGTGCGGTGCCGCCCCCATCGCGAGCAAGCTCGCCCCACCATGGATTTGTAGTGCCCGGTCCATGGTGGGAGCGAGCTTGCTCGCGATAAGGCCCTCACAGGCTGGAGAAAAACCCAGCCCTTATTTTTTCTTCAGGCACTCACTCATGAACGTCTTGCGGGCATCGCCCTTCAGGGCCTGGGTGGTGGCCGTGGCGTTACAGGTCTTCATGCGTTCCTGCGGGGTGCTCGGTGCAGCCTTGAGGCAGGTGCTCATGAACGCCTTGCGCTCGTCGCCCTTGAGCGCCTTCGCGGTGGCGTCGGCGTTGCAGGTGGTCATCTTGGTCTGCTGCGCCGTCGCGGCGAAGCCTTGGGAACACAACAGCAAACCGATCATCAACAAAGGCACACGCAGCATCTTCATGGTGTTTCTCCTGGCTGCCGCACGAGGGTACGGCGATGAGGTGCAGTGTAGACAAAGCCTGTTACACCTTCATCTGTTGGATCTGCTGTGCCTGGTCTATCGCCATCGCGAGCAAGCTCGCCCCCACAATGGACCGAGCGCTGCAAATCCCCTGTGGGAGCGAGCTTGCTCGCGACGGCGGCCAACTCGATCCGAAACCCTACACCCCAGCCGCCTTCAACCGCTGCGCATGCTCGACAAACAACCGGACTGGCTCGGCCCCCTTGCCCACCAGCCCCAGCGACTGGTTGACGATGTCGAAGTGGTCCAGCGGATAGTCATCGCCGATGACCGTGCCCAAGTGTGAGCTGCAGCGGCCGACCATGCCGTCGCACTGCCCCGCTTCCCTGACAAAGGTGCGGGCAAATAAACGGCAAGTGCGGTTGGTGCCGTCGAACAGATTGCGCCCTTTATCGGTCTTGCCCGGCTGCAAGGTGCCGGACCACGAGTAATAGCGCACGCCATTGACCTCTTCCGGCCCGTGCCCGCCCCAGGTAACCGGCAGGCCCTGTGGATAATCTTGATTGAACAGCGCCACCCCGGCGGTGGTCAGGGAGGCGTGGGAGGCGTGGATGTCCACTGGCAGCTTCGGCCCGCGATAGCCGGTGTCCAGCAGGCTCATCAGGGCGTTGATCAGGCGCAACACGACACTGAGCACACGCCCCTTGGCACTGTCGGCCGGGTAGTGGGCCTGCAGATAATCGGCCAGTTCGGAGCCATGGTTGGGGCCGGCCACTGACGTGACCGACGCCACCAGGTCCGGGCGTTTGGCGGCGGCATAACGGGCGGTGAGGCTGCCCTGGCTGTGGCCGATCAGGTTGACCTTCTGCGCGCCGGTTTGCCGCAGGATGTCGTCGATCAATGCCAGCAACTGTTCGCCGCGCACCTCGGACGAATGCACCGGCGAAACCTTCACCGCCACCACCACGGCCCCTGCGCGACGCAACGCCGAGACGATCCCATACCAGTACGGATACAGCACCAGGCGTATGAACCCGAACATGCCCGGGACCAGTACCAGCGGGTAACGAGTGGCGCAGCGTTGCGACATGGCGACATCCTTGTGATCAAGAAGGGATCAGCATCGGTACCGATGATGACCCGGCTATGACACCCGTGTCACTTCAAGTATGCGCAGGCGTCCATGGCGCAGGCGTTTGCGCCCGCAGGGCCGCGTCAAAAGGTGCGCGCCAGTGCGAGCAGACGCTCCTCGGCCTCGGCACAAGACAACGCGAAACTGCGCTCGGCCGACTCTTCGCCTTCGGCCGCCACCACCGTCACATCGGTGATGCCGATAAACCCCAGCACGGTGCGCAACAGCGTGTCGGCGTGGTTCATGCTCTCCAGTAAGCCACCGGGGCCAAAACCGAAATCGCCGCGGCTGGTCACGATCAGCGCCTTCTTGCCCAGCACCAGCGGCTCGTAGTGCGACACGCCGTTGTCCAGGCGGTGGTTGAACGTCAGCCCGATGCGCACGATCTGGTCGATCCAGGCCTTCACGCCGCTGGGCACGCTGAAGTTGTGCATGGGCGCTGAGATCAGCAGTCGGTCATGGGCTTGCAGCTCCTCGACCAAGGCATCGCTCAGGGCCAGGTCCGCTTGCATGATCAACGGGCGAGCCTGGGGCTCGGGGTAGAACGCCGCGGCGATGAAAGCTTCGTTGACCGGCGCAATCAACGTGCGTCCGACTTCACGACGGGTCACGTGGGGCTGCGGATGGGCGGCCAGCCACGCCGAGACAAAGGTCTCGGCCAAGCGCCGGGAATGAGAACGCTCGCCACGAGGGCTGCCGTGCACTACAAGAATATTGCTCATCTGAATCTCCTTTCCTGCGGCTACAATCAAACATTGCTTGTGCCTTGCAGCTTGAAGCTCAGAACGGGCTTCAGACAAATGAGCGTTAGTTCATCTGGATGAGTTAATTTCATCCATTGCACGCCAGGAGAATTCAAATGTTCGCCAACCTGCCGCTCAACGCATTGCGCGCCTTCGAGTCCGCCGCACGGCTGCTCAGTTTCAAGGCGGCCGCGGCGGAGTTATCGGTAACGCCGACGGCAGTCTCCCACCAGATTCGAGCGCTGGAGAACTGGCTGGGGCTGATGCTGTTCGACCGCCTGCCACGCCAGGTACGCCTCACCGAAGGTGGGCAACGCTTGTTCCACAGCCTGCACGGGGCCTTGCTGGAGGTGGCGCAAAGCGTCGACACCCTGCGCCCGCAACGCAGCAGCACCCACCTGACCCTGTCCACCACCGCCGCGTTTGCCGCCCTGTGGCTGGTGCCTCGCCTGGGGCGCTTCTATGCGCGCCACCCGAACATCAAGGTGCGCCTGGACACCCATTGCGAAGTGATCGACCTGCACCAGGACGCCAGCGTCGACCTGGTGGTGCGCTACAGCCTGGAGGCCTATCCGAACCTGTACGGCATGTGCCTGTTCGATGAAAGCTTCGGGGTCTACGGCTCGCCTGAACAAGTGGCCCTGGCAGCCCGGCAGCCGCCGACGCTGATCAGCGTGCGCTGGCACAACTCCAAACTGTACGCCCATGGTTGGGATGCCTGGTGCGCCCAGGCCGGGGAAACCTGGCTCACCCGACAGCCGTGCATGCGCGAGTACGACGAAGAGCATTACGCCTTGCAAGCGGCGATTGCCGGGCAAGGCCTGGTGCTGGCGAGCAATATCCTGGCGTCGGAAAGCATCGCCAGCGGCTTGCTGGTGGGCTATCGCCCGGACGTCCAGATCGATGGCGCCGGCTACAGCGCCCTGTGTGTCCCGGGCCGTGAACGCCATCCGCCGGTGCGGGCATTTTTCCAGTGGCTGGGAGAGGAAGCGCGGCTGTCCGGATTTCCTCCAGTGCTTGCGATGTCGCAGGCGTAGGAACTGCCGAAGGCTGCGCCTGCCCATGGGAATTGCATTGACACATTTCATTAAACTTTTTGCCTCGTTCCTCACTCCACCTAAGAAGTGATCGCGCCAGCAGAGCGTGACGCTCCAACCGGATCAGCCCCCAGGAGAACGAGATGAGCGACATGCACTTATCCGATGTAACCACCCTGCGCGAACGTGCACGGCAGAACGTGCAGAACGGCGCAGTGACCGAAGGCTATGGCGCCGACCGGCAGGAAGTCATCCGCCTGCTCAACGAAGCGCTGGCCACCGAACTGGTCTGCGTGCTGCGCTACAAGCGTCACTACTTCATGGCCACCGGCCTCAAGGCCAGCGTGGCGGCCAGTGAGTTCCTCGAGCACGCGAACCAGGAAGCCGAACACGCCGACAAACTCGCCGAACGCATCGTGCAGTTGGGCGGCGAGCCGGAGTTCAACCCCGACCTGTTGACCCGTAATTCCCACGCCCAGTACGTCGCGGGCAACACCCTCAAGGAAATGGTGTACGAGGACCTGGTGGCCGAACGGATCGCCATCGACAGCTACCGGGAAATCATCCAGTACATCGGCGAAAAAGACCCGACCACCCGGCGCATCTTCGAAGACATCCTGGCCCAGGAAGAAGAGCATGCCGATGACATGGCCGACATCCTGGCCGATCTGTAACAATCTTCAGCCCCAATCGCGAGCAAGCTCGCTCCCACATTTTGACCGCATTCCTTCAGACGGAATGCGGCCCCCTGTGGGAGCGAGCTTGCTCGCGATGAGGCCAGCCACCTCACCGCACAACCGGGCTACCGGGTAGGCTTGACCGTCACCGGCGCCTTGCCCGCCTTCATCTGCTCCAGCAGCGGCGCGCACTGGTTTGGCTCACCCCCACTGGGCGCCACCAGCGCCAGCAACCCGGCCGCCGGCGCGGCGATCACGCCCAACGCCACCATCCCGGCACCGCGCAGCATCAGGGGCACGGCCTTGACGCCGGCGGCGGGCTTGGCGAACGGGCCGCGCACGTACAACGGCGAGCGCAGGGAAATCAGACGCCAGCCCTTGGACTCGGGAGTGATGGTCAGGTCCAATTGTTCGCTCGCCATGTTCGCCGTGCCATCGATGTAGATGATCGCGTTCTCGGTGTCGAACACGAACAGCCGCGTGGTCGCCAGGCCCGTCTTGATGTCGAAGTCCGCTGCCGCGCAGTTGATCTTCACCTCTTTGTCGCCAAAGATTTTTCCCACCACATAGTTGCCGACGTTCAGTCCCGCCAGCTCCATCAATTCCCGACTGATGGCGCCATCGTTGATGAGCATTTTCAGCGTGCCATTGGCCGTGCCCAGCAGTGCCGCCACCGAATTGCCGCGCCCAGCGATATCGGCGTCGCCGTTCAATTCGCCGAAACTGGTTTTCATCGGTTCAAAACCCGGGAACAGCTGCTTGAGCTTGAACCCCCGCGCCGTCAGCTTCGCCTGGCCTTCAAGGGGCTGGGTGTGCCCGTTGAGGCGGATCTGCGCATCGAGGCGGCCACCGGCCACGCCGAAGCGCAGGGGTTCCAGGCTCAACTGCCCATCATTGAGCACCAGGTGGGTATAAAGGTCGTTGAACGGCAATTGTTCGCTGTGAACGATGCGTTTGCCCGTGAACTCCACATCGGCGTCCATCACGCTCCAGCGCTCGGTGCGAAACTCTTCGACGGGCAAGACCTTGTCGGTCGGCTGTTTGCTGGCGCCGCCCCGGGCCTTTTGCTCGGCATTGGAGTCCGCACCGATCAGCGGCGCCAGGTCGCTGAACAGCAGCTGATTGGAGACCAGCGCACCACTGAGTTTCGGCCGCGGCTGGCTGGCGACATAGGCCAGGTCGCCATGGATATCGCTGTCGCCGATCTTGCCGTTGAACGCCTCGTAGCGGAACAGCGCCCCACCCGGCTCATGCAGCTTGGCAATCAGGCGGCCATCGGTGGCGTAAGGCGGCGAATCCGGCAAGGTCACTCCGGTCAGTGGGTAGAGATGAGCGAGGCTTTTGCCGGCCAGCTTCAGGCGCAAGTCCAAGGCCCCGAGGTTCAGCGGGTCGGTGAGGGTGCCAGCCAGTTCGATGCGAGTGTCGCCGATCTTCGCCTGGGCCTGGAGCGGAAAGGGTCGTGACGCATCCTGCAACGCCAGCAAGCCACCGACCTTGCCGGAGCCGGTCAGGTTTTGCCCGTGATACTGCCCGTTGACCTTGAAGGCGAACGCATAGTCCTGCGGCGTCGCGCCTTGGTCCTGGGCTTTTTTGGCGGCCTTGTCGCCCACGATCTCGCTGAACGGAATAGGTTTGCCCAACGGATCGATCAACAGGTCGAGCCGGGTCTTGAGCGTCTGGTCGTCCAGAGTGACGTGGCCCTTGTCGAAGCCGATGGCACCAATGTCCACCACCCAGCTGGACGGTTCGGCGTCCGGGTCCTTCGGGTCGAACTGGAAGGTCCAGTTGGCGCGACCGTCCGCCAGGCGTTGCAGGTTGGCATCGGGCTCCGTCAGGTCGATGCGCGGAATCGCCACTCGCCGGGCCAGCAAGGCCAAGGGCGAAACGCGTAGCTCGACACGCTTGAGCGTGACCATTTGCGGGGTTTTCGACCAGTCCGGGTTACCCAGGCTCAAGTCTTCGGCCACCACATGGGGCCACGGCAACCAGGCGCGCCAGCCACCTTCCCCCGGTTCGCGCTGCCAGACCACTGCCAGGTTGCCGTTAATGGCGAAGGGGCGATGCAACTCCTCGGAAACCTTCGCATTGAGCGGGGGCTTGATGCGGTTCCAGTCGAAGAACGCGATGACCAGGACCAGCACCGCCAGCAGGACAACAAGGCTGGCAAAGCTCCAGGCGAGGATTTTCGAAGTGCGCGTCATGCACAAGGCTCCTGATGACAAGTCAGCGTCCGCAACCACGGCGCTGTTGAAAATACGAACCCGCAGTGGGTTCGTCATGAAAGATTGGACTGATAAACCGACCAACAGGTGCCGATGAACGGCACAAAAAAATGCCGGGATCCTGACCGATCAGCCAACAAACTGTTACCGCACCCGCACATTTACGAGTCACAAATGGGTACAAAATACCCATCACAGTGCAAAACCGCACCCCGGAAACGCCCGGTCTAGAGCCTCCGCCCGGAACAATCAATTCCGTTGATTATTACCATTGTCTTTATGAACTTTTATATCGACTTATCGAGAGTAGCATTGCCCTCGTACCCACTTTATCGCCCTCCCAAGGAGCAACGATCATGAAACGCCAATTACTGATGAGTCTTTCGCTTTCACTGCTGGCCTCTACCGCCTTCGCGCTGCCAGCCTCCGAACAAGCCACGCCACAGGTCAAGGACAGCCATTCTGTCTACAACCAGACCGTCGCTGAAGGTGGACGTGACAGGCTGGAAGAAAAAGGTCTGGTTGAAGGTGGTTCCGATCGCACCCCACAAGGCCAGACCCTGGCAGCTGACGGTTCCGACCGCACCCCACAAGGCCAGACCCTCGCAGC
>NZ_FNOA01000016.1:0-77285 GCF_900106885.1 Pseudomonas sp. NFACC14 | reverse complement strand
CGCACTCCACAAGGCCAGACCCTCGCAGCCGACGGTTCCGACCGCACTCCACTGGGCGAAGCCTTGGCAGCTGACGGTGGTGACCGCGTGATCGAACGCAACAGTGCAGTGAGCTGAGCCTATGGTGGCCCAGAAAAAAGCCCGATTCCTGCAATCGGGCTTTTGACTTTTCAACCCCCTCGTTTTCCCCGCCCGATCCCTCTCTACCGTTCGACGTCGACAAAGCCGATTTGCTAGAGTGCATCGCTTCCGTGACCAGAAGCCAGCCCTGCGATGCTGCCCCGCGCCGAACAGAAACAACAGACCCGAATTGCCCTGATGGACGCAGCCCGTCATTTGATGGAGTGCGGCCGGGGCTTCGGTAGCCTGAGCCTGCGGGAAGTCGCCCGGACGGCAGGCATCGTGCCCACCGGGTTCTACCGGCACTTCGAGGACATGGACCAACTGGGCCTGGCGTTGGTCAGCGAAGTCGGCCAGACCTTCCGCGAGACCATCCGCCTGGTACGCCACAACGAGTTCGTCATGGGCGGCATTATCGATGCGTCGGTGCGGATCTTTCTCGATGTGGTGCAAGCCAACCGATCCCAATTCCTGTTCCTGGCCCGCGAGCAATACGGCGGCTCCCTGCCGGTGCGCCAGGCCATCGCCCAATTGCGCGAAGGCATCAGTTCGGACCTGGCCGCCGACCTGGCCTTGATGCCCAAGTTGCAGCACCTGGACCTGGCCGCCCTGGGCGTGATGGCCGACCTCATCGTCAAGAGCGTGTTCGCCACCCTGCCGGACATCATCGACCCACCGGCCCAAGCCCTCCCCGAACACCTCACGCCCCAGGCGAAGATTACCCAGCAACTGCGGTTCATCTTCATTGGCCTCAAGCATTGGCAAGGGTTGGGCAGTACCGAATAGACCCCGCATGTACCCACTGTGGGAGCGAGCTTGCTCGCGATAGCGTTGGGTCAGTCAGCATTGATGCCACTGACAGACCGCAATCGCGAGCAAGCTCGCTCCCACAGGTTCTTTTTGCATTCGCCGCAAAATGGTGCGCGATATCCCAGCGCGCACCAATATGGCACGCAATCCGCCCCATCCTGAAACGCCATCCCAGCTATTTCCTACACCTTCTTCGATTGGCAAGCCCCTTGCTCTAAACACAACACCGTTCATTGCTGGAAGCACTCCGATGCTGGTGATCCACCGCAGAATCGACACTCAACCGCGCTGGGACGCCGAGCTGCAGCTGACCTTCGACGCCCGCAGCAAAAGCCGCCTGCGCTGTTTCAGTGCCGAAGGTGAAGACGTGGGGTTGTTCCTGGAACGAGGCCAGCCGCCGCTGTACGACGGCGAATGCCTGCAGGCCGAAGACGGGCGCATCGTGCGCGTCCGCGCCCGCGCCGAACAATTGCTGCACGTCACCTGCGCCAACGCCTTCGAACTGACCCGCGCCGCCTATCACCTGGGCAATCGCCACGTGGCCCTGCAAGTGGGCGATGGCTGGCTGCGCCTGCTGGACGACTACGTGCTCAAGGCGATGCTCGAGCAACTGGGCGCCAGCGTCGAATCCATCGAAGCCCCGTTCCAGCCAGAACACGGTGCCTATGGCGGCGGCCATCATCATTCCCGGCACGGCGACGAAGACTTCAACTACGCGCCGCGCCTGCATCAGTTTGGCGTGCGCACATGAACCCGGCCTGGGCGCTGCTGCGTCTGGCCAGCCCGCAGCTGCCGATTGGCGGCTACAGCTATTCCCAGGGGCTGGAGATGGCGGTGGACAACGGCCAGGTGAAAAACCCCGACGACGCGCGGCGCTGGATCAGCGATCAATTGCTGCTGAACCTGGCACGCTTCGAAGCGCCCTTGCTGCTGGCGCACTGCACCGCAGCCGCCGCTGACGACTGGGACGCGCTGCTGCGACGTTGCGAAGAGCACCGCGCCAGCCGGGAAACCCGCGAGCTGTATCAGGAAAGCCGGCAGATGGGCTACTCGCTGCAGCAATTACTCGCAGGCCTGCCGGAACTCGACCACGCCGCGCGAGGCTTTCTCGAACAGCGCAGCGAGCCGCACCTGGCGCTGGGCTGGGCTCTGGCCGCCCGCGCCTGGCAGATAGCCCCCCAGGACGCCCTCGCCGCCTGGCTGTGGAGTTGGCTGGAGAACCAACTGGCGGTGCTGATGAAAACCCTGCCCCTGGGCCAGCAAGCGGCCCAGCGCCTGACCAGCGAACTGCTGCCGCTGTTGCAACAGGCCCAGCACGACGCCTCGAACATCGACCCCGATCATTACGGCAGCGCCGCGTTTGGCCTGTCCCTGGCGTGCATGGCCCATGAGCGCCAGTACAGCCGTCTGTTCCGTTCCTAGGAGACACACATGAATACACAACCTCTGCGCGTCGGTATCGGCGGCCCGGTGGGCTCCGGCAAGACCGCCCTGACCCTGGCCCTGTGCCTGGCTCTACGTGAACGCTACAACCTGGCGGTGGTCACCAATGACATCTACACCCGCGAAGACGCCGACTTCCTGGTGCGCAACGAAGCCCTGGCGCCGGAGCGGATCATCGGCGTGGAAACCGGCGGCTGCCCGCACACGGCGATTCGCGAAGATGCGTCGATCAACCTTGAAGCGGTGGACCAGTTGAACCGGCGCTTCCCGGGCCTGGACCTGATCCTGGTGGAATCGGGCGGCGACAACCTGTCGGCGACCTTCAGCCCCGAGCTGTCGGACCTGACGATCTATGTGATCGACGTCTCGGCCGGCGACAAGCTGCCACGCAAGGGCGGGCCGGGCATCTGCAAATCCGACCTGCTGGTCATCAACAAAATCGACCTGGCCCCGCTGGTGGGCGCGTCCCTGGAGATGATGGACAGCGACACCCGGCGTATGCGCAACGGCAAGCCTTTCGTGTTCAGCAACCAGAAGACCGGCCAAGGCCTGGACGACATCATCACCTTCATCGAGCGCCAGGGTTTGCTGAGCGCCGCCTGATTTTTCGACTGACAACAAGGAAGCTTACCCATGACGTTCAAACGCATCCTCGGCGCCCTCGCCCTGCTGCTGACCCCGGCCCTGGCCTTCGCCCATCCCGGCCACGGCGACAATGGCCTGATCGCCGGCCTCGGCCACCCCATCGGCGGGCTCGACCACTTGCTGGCGATGCTGGCGGTGGGTTTGTGGGCTGCGCAACAACAAGGCGCCGCGCGCTGGGCACTGCCGTGCACCTTCGTCGGTACGATGCTGCTTGGCGGCCTGCTGGGCTTTGAAGGCCTGGACCTGCCGGCGCTGGAAAGCGGGATCGCCGCCTCCGTGCTCGCCCTGGGCCTGGCGGTGGCACTGGCGGTGCGTCCGCCGTTGAGCCTGGCGGTCGGTGCAACCGCCCTGTTTGCACTTTTCCATGGCGTGGCCCATGGCTTGGAACTGCCGGACATGTCGAGCCCGTGGGCCTATGCGGCAGGCTTTGTCGCGGCCACGGCGGCGCTGCATGGCGCAGGTTTTGCGCTGGTGCGGGTGTTGCCGCAAGCGGCGGCCCCGTTGGTCAGGTTGGCCGGGGCGGCTTCGGCGGGGGCTGGGGTGTGGTTGTTGGCCAGCTGAATCTTTAGCGCCTGCCTGGCCGCCATCGCGAGCAAGCTCGCTCCCACAGTCTGTTCGGGATCGGTGTGTACCAGCCCCTGTGGGAGCGAGCTTGCTCGCGATGACGGACTTGCAAGCGCCATCTCTCTGGAGTCGGTCACTCTGCTACCATGTCGCGCAATCGCCCCCAGCCGTGACGACCTCCACCGATGCCTGATGCTTCCCGCCCCGCCCCCCAGCCTGAATTGATCGCCCTGTTCGCAACAGTGCGTCAGCATTTTCACGACGTGATCGTGCCAATGTGGCAAGGCCCGGGTTGGAACGCCGAACTGGCGCTGCCCTATGAATCCCTGGATGCCGGACATGCGCCGCTGCCGCCCCAGCGCTACCGCGCCATGGCCTGTGCGCGACAGTTGTATGTGTTCGCCAGCCTGATTGGCGAAGTCCCCCAGGCCGAGGAGCGGGCCGGTGCCCTGTTCCGCTCGTTGCAACGGCATTTCCACGATGCCGAACACGGCGGCTGGTTCTACAGCATCGACCCCCAAGGCGCGCCGCTGGACACCGGCAAAGACCTCTACACCCACGCCTTTATCCTGTTCGCCTGCGCCCATTACTGGGACAAGGTCCGCGAGCCGCTGGTGGAATCGGTGCTCAACGCCAGCCTGGAGGTCATCGCCCAGCGCTTTGCCAGCGCGGAAGGTCTCTACGAAGCCAGCCTCAAGCGCGATTGGTCAATGACCGGCTCCGGCCCTCTGCAAAACCCCTTGATGCACCTGGCCGAAGCTTTCCTCGCCACGCTCTCGGTCCGCGAGGATGCCAACGTCCGCCAACCATTGCTGAGCTTGTGCGACGGGATGGCCAAGCATTTCATCGAGCCGCAGCAACGGGTCATGATGGAAAAACCGCTCAAGGCTGTGGATAACTGGTTCGAGCCGGGGCACCAGTTCGAATGGTATTACTTGCTGGCCTCATCGCCGCTGTTGCGCAACGGCAAGCTGCACACCGCCCTGGAGCGCAGCTTCGACCATACCGAACAACGCGGCGTCGATCCGGAATCCGGCGCCGTGTGCGCGATGCTGGACCAGGAACCACAAGCAAGCCCGCGCGATGCCACCCAACGCATCTGGGCTCAGGCCGAGTACCTGCGGGCACTGACATTACGCCCTGGCAACCAGGGAGTGTTACTGCGTCAATTGCAGGCCTTGCAGCAGCATTTCCTCCATGCCAGGGGCTGGAACGAATGCCTGGACGCCGATGGCATGGTCAGCCGTCGGGACATGCCGTCCACCACGCCGTATCACCTGCTGACCTGCTATCGCGGGCTGGCCGATTACCTGGCGTAACGCCTCTGTGGCGAGGGGATTTATCCCCGCTGGGCTGCGCAGCAGCCCTAAAAAGATAAATCATGGGCTCAGGTCTTAGGGGAGCTACGCTCCCAACGGGGATAAATCCCCTCACCACAGGCTCTCCCGCTACGCCTTGTTGCGCTCGATGGCAAACCCGGCCCAGGTCTGGCTCACCGGCATCAGCTCCAGGCTGTTGATGTTGATGTGCGCCGGTGTGTTGAGCACCCAGAAAATCGTATCGGCGATGTCCTGTGGCTGGATCGGCTCGGCGCCGGCATAAGTCGCGTTGTAGCGCTCCTGGTCGCCACCGAAGCGCACCAGGGAGAACTCGCTCTCGCACAGGCCCGGCTCGATGTTGCTCACCCGCACGCCCGTGCCTTGCAGGTCGCAACGCAGGTTCAGGGAGAACTGTTTGACGAACGCCTTGCTCGCGCCATACACGTGGCTGCCCGGATACGGGTAGTTGCCGGCGATGGAGCCCAGGTTGACGATCCCGGCGCCACGGCCGTGGGCGATCAGCCGCGGCAACAGCAGGCGCGTGCTGTAGATCAGCCCTTTGACGTTGGTGTCGACCATGGTGTCCCAGTCATCGAGGTCGCACTTGGGGGCCGGGTCGACGCCCAGGGCCAGGCCGGCATTGTTGATCAGCCCGCGCAGCTTGGCGAAGGATGGCGGCAGGTTGGCGATGGCCTCTTCCATGGCCTTGCGATCCCGCACATCCAGGACCAGGCCATGGACTTCGGTCTGCTTCGACAACTCGGCACACAGGGCATTGAGGCGTTCTTCACGACGACCGGTCAGCACCAGTTTCCAACCGGCCTCGGCAAACCGACGGGCACAGGCTTCACCAAAACCGGACGTCGCGCCGGTGATAAACAGGGTGTCAGACATCGTGTTCTCCTTGTTTGAACTTCAAAAGCCATTGAATGGAAATCGGCCCACAGCATGCCCGGCCTGGCACGCCAGGGGCAAGGCTTGCGCATGAGCTTTTGGCCCACGGCTGCTCATAAAACAACCAATCCACGCCAGGCCTTTCCCAACAAGGCCCGCAGCCGGTTGCTCGCACCTTATCCACAGGCACGTCCACAGTAATCGGGGGCAAGTGAAAATCCCGCAGGCCGCTGTGCATAAGGCTTTTCGGGGTATTTGGAAAATTTTTTCGCTTGACCCTGCAAGAGAGGTTGTGCAGCGCAAGTTATCTGCTATAAGCCAGCGCAAAATAGGCGATGGCTCCAAGCCAGTAACTACGGCCCTCAGCGCGGTCTTTCCAGAGTTTAGTCACAGACTTATCCACAGGCTTGCCCACACTCTTTCCAGTCCATTCCCGCGCTCATAAAAGTGTTGACAACAGCCGCTCCCGGCTGACCAAAAACGCCTGATCAAAAAATGATCACAGCCCTGCAAGCCACGTATTCAAAGGCTTGCAGCCAGCTACTCCCACGTTACCCACAGCCAGTTCCACAGCAAACGGGGACAAGTCAAAACCGTGACAAAACAACTGTTTGCGGCGACTTTATGTCGCGGTTTCGCAGGGGCTCAGGATTGTTGTCCACAATTGTGAAAAACATACAAAGCCCTGTGGGAGCGAGCTCGCTCGCGATAGCTTTAGTTCAATCAACATTGATGTCGGCTGACCCGCCGCCATCGCGAGCAAGCTCGCTCCCACAAGGGTGGGTGGTGGTTTGAAGGGATAAAAAAACCGGCGATCTCTCGCCGGTTTTTTCATTACAGCAGCCGCCTCAATGCCCGCCCAGGTACGCGTTGCGCACTTCCTCGTTGGCGAGCAGTTCCTTGCCGGTGCCAGTCAGGCGGATTTCTCCGTTGACCATCACATAGGCCCGGTCCGACAGCCTCAAGGCGTGGTTGGCGTTCTGTTCCACCAGGAAGATGGTCATCCCGGTGGACGCCAGTTCACGCAGGGTGGCGAAGATCTGTTTCACCACGATCGGCGCCAGCCCCAGGCTCGGCTCATCGAGCAGCAACAACTTGGGCCGGCTCATCAATGCCCGGGCGATGGCGAGCATTTGCTGCTCGCCACCGGACATGGTCATGGCCCGCTGGTTGCGGCGCTCCTTGAGCCGCGGAAACAGCTCGAACATGCGCTGCATATCTTCGCTGGCGTATTTGTCACCAATGGGAATGGTGCCCATCAACAGGTTTTCCTCGACGGTCATGTCCGGGAATACCCGTCGCCCTTCCGGTGACTGCGCGATGCCGTTGGAGGCAATGTAGTGCGACGACTTGTGGGTGATGTCCACGCCCTGGTAGATGATCTGCCCGCCCGCCGCACGGGGCTGGCCGAAGATGGACATCAGCAACGTGGACTTGCCGGCACCGTTGGAGCCGATCAGGCTCACGGTTTCACCTTCGCCAATGTGCATCGAGACCTTTTTCAGGGCCTGGATCGGCCCGTAGAACACGTCCAACTCCTTGAGTTCGAGGATAGGTCCACTCATACCAGTTCCTCTTCGTCGGCACCCAGGTAGGCCGCGATCACCTTCGGATCGTTGCGAATCGCCTCGGGACCGCCCTCGGCGATCACGTTGCCGTGGTCCAGCACCACGATGTGATCGGAAATGCTCATTACCATGCCCATGTCGTGTTCGATCAGCACCACGGTCAGATCATGCTCGTCGCGCAGCAGCCGGATCATCGCGCTCAGCGCTTCGGTTTCCTGAGGGTTGAGGCCGGCGGCCGGTTCGTCGAGGCAGATGATCTGCGGGCGCGTGCACATGGCCCGGGCGATTTCCAGGCGCCGCTGCTGACCGTAGGAAAGCTCGCCCGCCAGACGGTTGGCGCAATCCACCAGGTCCACCACTTCCAGCCAATAGAACGCATGGTCCAGGGCGTCGCTTTCGGCCTTGCGGTAGCCCTTGGTGTTGAGGATACCCGCCAGCATGCTGCGGTTGACCCACATGTGCTGGGCCACCAGCAGGTTTTCCAGCACCGACATTTCCTTGAACAGGCGAATGTTCTGGAAGGTGCGCGCCAAACCGGCGCGGTTCACCAGGTGGGTGCCGCCGAACATCTTGTAGTACAGCCGGCTGGCGAAGGACTTCGGCGACACGAAGTCCGTCGGGCGAAACGCTTCTCCCAACAGCTTGATGACGTTGGTTTGTTCGCCACGCACGTTGAGCTCGATCTTGCCGCCCGTGGCCTTGTAGAAACCGGTCAGGCAGTTGAACACCGTGGTCTTGCCCGCGCCGTTGGGGCCGATCAGGGCAAAGATCGAGTTGCGCTTGACTTGCAGGCTGACATCGCTGAGGGCCTTGATGCCACCGAACTGCATCATCAGGCTTTCAACTTTGAGTACGACTTCGCTCATGGCGCTACCCCCTTGCGCGGCGTCACGCCGGTACGGCTGATACGGATCAGGCCGCGAGGGCGCCAGATCATCATCAACACCATCAGTACGCCGAACAGCAGCACCCGGTATTCGGAGAAGCTGCGCAGCAGCTCCGGCGCCACGGTGAGCACAAATGCCGCGATCACCACGCCGACCGTCGAGCCCATGCCGCCGAGCACGACGATCGCCAGGATCAGCGCCGATTCGAAGAAGGTGAACGACGACGGGTTTACGAAGCCTTGGTAGCTGGCGAAGAACACCCCGGCCAGGCCAGCCGTGGACGCACCAATGGTGAACGCCGAGAGCTTGACCAATACATGGTTCAGGCCCATGGAGCGGCAGGCGATTTCATCCTCGCGCAGGGCTTCCCAGGCACGACCGACCGGCATGCGGGTCAGGCGATGCTTGACGTAGAGCACCAGCAGTACGGTGATGAACAACACGATGTAGATGAACAGGAATTTGAGGTTGGGGTTGTAGTCGATGCCGAAGAACTCATGGAACGGCACCCCGCCATCCTTCGCCCGCCGGCCGAATTCCAGGCCCAGGAAAGTCGGTGAAGGCACCGGCATGCCATTCGGCCCACCGGTGAACGACAGCCAGTTGTTGAGCACCAGGCGAATGATCTCGCCAAAGCCCAGGGTCACGATGGCCAGGTAGTCACCGTGCATTCGCAACACCGGGAAGCCCAATATGCACCCCGCCATCGCCGCCGCGATGGCCGCCAGCGGCAGCACCGTCCAGAAGCCTAGCCCCAGGTATTGGTAGCCCAGCGCCAGGCCATAGGCGCCGATGGCGTAGAACGCCACGTAACCCAGGTCGAGCAGCCCCGCCAGGCCGACCACGATGTTCAGGCCAAGGCCCAACAGAACATAGATCAGCCCGAGAATGACCACCGTGAGCACGTACTTGTTGGCGAAGAACGGAAACACGATGGCAATCACGATCAGTGCCGGGATGACCCAGCGCAGCCGCGATTTGTAATCCGGTGGCAGCACGTGCACGCCGGAGCCGGTGCTTTCGAAACCCTGGAGAATCTTCAGTCCCTTGGGGGTTTGCAGGAACAGGCTCAAGACAAAGCGCCCGACCATCACGATCGCCACCAGCCAGCCGACGCGGGCCGGTTGCAGGTTGAAGCTGTAGCCGTCGAGCACCACGCCGACAATGGGCCCGAACACGATCAGCGAGATCAGGCCAGCCAGGATCGCGTCGATGACGCTCTGTTTGATATCAAGCGGTTTATTGGCAGCAGACATACTTATACCTTCGCCACGAGTGGGCGACCCAACAGGCCTTGGGGACGGAAAATCAGAATCAGCACCAGCAGCGAGAAACTGAACACGTCTTTGTAGTCGGAGTTGATCAGACCGGAGAACAGCGACTCGGAAATCCCGAGGATGATCCCGCCGAGCATGGCCCCAGGCAGGGAACCGATGCCGCCGAGTACCGCCGCGGTGAACGCCTTGATGCCGATGATGAAGCCGGCATAGAAATCGAATGTGCCGTAGTTCATGGTGATCAGCACGCCGGCCAGGGCCGCCATGGCCGCACCGATGATGAATACGTAGGAAATCACCCGGTCGGTGTTGATCCCCAGGATCGAGGCCATCTTGCGGTCTTGCTGGGTGGCGCGGCACATGCGTCCGAGCTTGGTGTACTTGATGATGTAGGTCAGCAACGCCATCCCGGCGAATGCGGCGATCAGGATGAAGATCTTGGTGTAAGTGAGCTGGACGAAACCGCTGCCGATGTCGAGGCGCATGGCACCTTCGAGCAGCGTCGGGACACCCTGTTGACGGGCACCCTGGCTGATCTGTGCGTAGTTCTGCAGGATCAGCGAAATACCGATGGCACTGATCAGCGGTGCCAGCCGGGTCGAGTTGCGCAGGGGTTTATAGGCGACGCGTTCGATGACCCAGCCGTAGACCCCGGTGACCACCACCGTGAACACGAGCGTGCCAAGGATCATGAGCGGAAAGGATTCGATACCGAAGTAAGCCAGCAGAGCCAGACTGATTGCCGCGAGGTAAGCGGAAATCATGTAAACCTCGCCGTGGGCGAAGTTGATCATGCCGATGATGCCGTAGACCATTGTGTAGCCGATGGCGATCAGACCATAGACCGACCCTAGGGTCAGGCCATTGATCAGTTGCTGCAGGAAAATACCATCCATAACGCAATCTCACGCAGTGAGAACCTGCACACCTTCGGGTGCGCGGTTCTTCTAAGGAAAATACAGATTAACGTCGGAGCAATGTCAGGCACGACCGGCACGCGCCCTTTGGAAACCGGGGTTTGCCCGGCCCCCAAAGGAGGCGTCGTTGACGGTCGCGTCAGCCCTTACTTCTGTTTTTCCAACTGGTGGTATTTGCCGTCCTTGTCCCACTGATAGACCACGTAGTCGGAGACTTTCAAGTCGCCCTTGGTATCCCATTCCTTCTTGCCCATCACGGTCTGGACGGGGTTGGCCTTGAGCCACTTGGCCGCGTCATCGCCTTTGTTGGACTTGGCGCCATTGAAGGCGGCGGCCAGGGCCTGGACCGAAGCGTAGGCGTACAGGGTGTAGCCTTCCGGCTCGGTGCCGTTCTTGCGGAACTCGTCAACCACGGCCTTGCTGTCTGGCAGCAGGCGCGGATCGGCGCCGAAGGTCATGTACACGCCGTCGACATACTGCGCACCACCGGCGGTGGTGACCAGTTCGTCGGTGACGATGCCGTCGTCGGACATGAATTTCACGTCCTTGAGGCCTTGCTCACGCAACTGGCGAACCAGCGGGCCGGCTTCCGGGTGCAGGCCACCGAAATAGACCACGTCGGCGCCCGTCGAACGGATCTTGGTCACCACGGCGCTGAAGTCTTTTTCGCCGCGGGTCAACCCCTCGTACAGCACTGGCTTGACACCACGCTTCTCGAGCTGGGCCATGGTTGCATCCGCCAGGCCCTGGCCGTAGGTGTCCTTGTCGTGCAGTACCGCGACTTTCTTGCCCTTGAGCACGTCGACGATGTAGTCGCCCGCCACGATGCCTTGCTGGTCATCACGACCGCACATGCGGAACATCGCGCTCAGGCCACGCTCGGTGACTTTCGGGTTGGTCGAACCGGGGGTGATGGCAATGATGCCGGCTTCGTCATAGACCTCGGAGGCCGGGATGGTATTGGACGAGCAGAAGTGCCCGACCACGCCGATCACCTTGTCCTGCTCCACCAGGCGGTTGGCCACGGCCACGGCCTGCTTGGGCTCGCAGGCGTCGTCGCCGGCCACCAGGACAATTTTCTCGCCGTTGACGCCACCGGCCTTGTTGATGACATCGGCTGCCGCCTGGGCACCCTTCATGTACTGCTCGCCGAATGCGGCGTTGGCGCCAGTCATCGGCCCCGCCACACCGAATTTCACGTCAGCCTGGGCAAACGCAGAAACACCCAGCGCAGCTGCCACTGCGAGGGCCAGGAAACCTTTCTTGTAAAACGTCTGGGACATGAGGTGGTGCTCCAAGGTTTTTTTTAGTTGGCACTGCGACTTCATTTCACTGAAAAGCTCAGAGCAAGGGCCGTGCCATCGGTTTTTTATTCTGAAAAAAGTCGCTGCTTTATTGTTATTTCGACTGTTTCGGGCCCTTTTTCATGGGGCGTGCAACCGTCTAAACCGCACAAGGTGCAACCTTTTGTCCAAACGGGTAAAACCCTTCATGAGCCATCATTGCAACCATCGCGCGAAACGGCGTGCAACCACTGTGTAACAACCCACGTCACCGAACTGCACACTGTCGGTGCGCGACTGCTACAACCCGCACCATAACAGGCTAGACGCTACGCCGGAAAACGCGGCGTCCAGCAACAATTTTCGTCACTCAAATGACGATCCGCAGGCACTGGCCCGCGTGATACAGCGAAAAGCCCGCCTCATACAGGCAACTGCGCAATCCCACCCCGGCCAGCGGCTGCATGGGGGCGAAAGGGATAGGCAGGGCCTGGGTATTGCCGTGACACAGGTAATCGGCGAACGCCTTGCCGACCACCGTACCGGTGGTTACGCCCCGGCCGTTGTAGCCGGTTACGGCCACCAGCCCGGGAGCGGGTTCGAACAGGCGCATCAAGTGATCGGGGGTGAAGGCGATGCAACCGGTCCAGGTGCACTCCCACTCCACCGGCTTGAGATAAGGAAAGTAGTGCTGCTGCACCCGGTCGGCCCAGGCCTTGAGGAACCAGGTCGGCTTGCGGTTGCCGTTGCCCAGGCTGCCCAGCAGCAAACGACCGTCCTTGTCCCGCCGGATGCTGCTCAGCACCTGGCGGGTATCCCACGAGCCCTGCCCGCCCGGCAGAATGCGTTGGGCGGCTTCGTCGGTCAGCGGGACGGAAGCGACCTGATAGTAATAACCCGGGAAGAAATTGCGCCGCAGTTCGGTCCAATCACCCTCGGTATAGGCATTGGAGGCAATCACCACCTGCTCGGCCAGTACCGAACCCTGGGCGGTCTGCACCGACCAGCGCTGGCCTTGACGTTCCAGGCGCGTCACCGGCGAATGGTCGAACAACTGGCCACCAAGGTCCGTGGCGGCCTTGGCCAGCCCGCTGGTGTAGGCCATCGGATTGAGCGTGCCGGCGCGGCGGTCGAGCAAGGCCGCGGCGATTTTCGAGGTGCCTGTCGCCTCGGCACAGGCCTGGCCGGTGAGCAATTCCACCGGGGCGCCACGGCGCTTCCATTGAGCTTCGCGACTGCGCAGGTCGGCTTCGCCCCGGGCGTTATGGGCCATGTGCAAGGTGCCTTCGCGGCGCAACTGGCAATCGATGTTGTATTTATCGATGAGGCTGAACACCAGGGCCGGCGCGGCTCCCAACATGCGGTTGAGCTGGCTGCCCACTGCCTCGCCGAATCCGGCCTCGATGTCATCCGGCGGGATCCACAGCCCGGCGTTCACCAGGCCGACGTTGCGCCCCGATCCGCCATGCCCGGCCCGATGGGCTTCCAGCACAGCCACGCGCTTGCCTTGTTCGAGCAAGTGCACCGCCGCCGACAGCCCGGTGAAGCCGGCACCTATCACGCAGACATCCACCGTGACCTCGCCGGTGAGCGGAGTATTTTCAGGCCTTTGCGGCGTCAGTCTTTCCCACAGACATTCTTCGCGTAACGGCATTGCCAGACTCCAGACAGAAACCCAACAAACACATGATTCAATTGTGGGAGCGAGCCTGCTCGCGATGGCGCAGTACCCATCAACATAGTTGCCAACCGGACCGACGCCATCGCGAGCAGGCTCGCTCCCACAGGGATTTTCGTTGACCGGACTTCAGTCGAAGGTAATCCCCTGGGCCAACGGCAACTCCAGCGAGTAGTTCACGGTGTTGGTCTGGCGGCGCATGTAGCCGCGCCACGCATCGGAGCCGGATTCGCGACCGCCGCCGGTTTCTTTTTCGCCACCGAATGCGCCGCCGATTTCCGCGCCACTCGGGCCGATGTTGACGTTGGCGATGCCGCAGTCGCTGCCCACGGCCGACATGAACTGCTCGGCTTCACGCACGTCGGTGGTGAAGATGCAGGACGACAGGCCCTGGGGCACGGCATTGTTCAGGTGCAGGGCTTCGGCGAAGTCCTTGTAGCCGACCACGTACAGGATCGGTGCGAAGGTTTCGTGGCGCACCACATCACTCTGTTCGGGCATCTCGACGATGGCCGGCGAGACGTAGTAGGCATTCGGGAACTGGTCTTCGAGCTGGCGCTTGCCACCAAACACGCGCCCGCCTTCGCTCAGGGCCTGCTCCAGCGCGTCCTGCATGCCGTCGAAGCTGTGCTTGTCGATCAGTGGCCCGACCAGATTGCCTTCCAGCGGATGACCGATGCGCACTTTCGAGTAGGCGGCCTTGAGGCGGGTGACGATCTCTTCCTTCACCGATTCGTGGGCGATCAGCCGGCGCAGGGTGGTGCAACGCTGGCCGGCGGTGCCGACGGCGCTGAACAGGATGGCGCGCACGGCCATGTCCAGGTCGGCGCTCGGCGCCAGGATCATGGCGTTGTTACCGCCCAGTTCGAGGATGCTGCGGGCGAAACGCGCGGCGACTTTCGGTGCCACTTCTCGGCCCATGCGGGTGCTGCCGGTGGCGCTGATCAAGGCCACGCGCGGGTCATCCACCAGGGCTTCACCGGCATCGCGACCGCCAATGATCACCTGGCTCAGGTACGGTGGTGCGTCGCTGAAGTTCTTCAGCACCCGCTCGAACAGCGCCTGGCACGCCAGGGCGGTGAGCGGGGTCTTTTCCGAGGGTTTCCAGATCACCGAGTTGCCGCAGACCAGGGCCAGCGTGGTGTTCCAGGCCCAGACCGCGACAGGGAAGTTGAAGGCACTGATCACCCCGACCACACCCAGCGGGTGCCAGGATTCACGCATGTGGTGGCCCGGACGCTCGGAGGCGATGGTCAGGCCGTACAGCTGGCGGGACAGGCCGACGGCGAAGTCGCAGATGTCGATCATCTCCTGTACTTCACCCAGGCCTTCCTGGGTGATCTTGCCGGCTTCCCACGACACCAGCTCGCCGAGGTCGGCCTTGTACTCACGCAACAGGTCGCCGAATTGACGCACCAGTTCGCCGCGACGCGGGGCCGGCACCTGGCGCCACAGGTCGAAGGCGTGTTCGGCACGGCTGACCTGCTGCTCGACTTCAGCGGCGCCTTCCCAGTTCACGGCGCCGATGCGGCTGCCATCGATAGGCGAATGCACCGGCTGTGCGCCGCCCTGGTACAAGGCCGGATTGACGCCCAGACGATCAAGCAATGCAGCAACCATGGGGTAACTCCTCTAAACGAGCGATAAAAGATTGGCGGACGGACCATCACCGTACGCTCAGGCCTCTAGTTTTAGCTGGCCCGAGTCTTGCCAACAAACGACCATTAAGCGAGATATCATTCCGTTTATTCATGCTGCCCCTGACTCGATTTATAGAGCAACAAGAAAAAAGGCCCTCGTCATGCTCAACAAGCGCTATTTACCGTCGATCACCGCACTCCAGTGCTTCGAAGCCGTGACTCGCCACCTGAGCTTTACCCGTGCCGCCGAAGAACTCCATCTGACCCAGAGCGCCGTCAGCAAACAGGTCGCCCAGCTCGAGGAACTGTTGCAGCACCTGCTGTTTCGGCGTGTGCGTCGCCGCTTGCAACTGACACCGGCCGGTGAGTTGTACTTGGGGGAAGTGCGAAAAATCCTTACCCAGGTGGAGATGTCCACTCACTACCTGCGCTCCTACGGCGGCGATACCGAAGTGCTGCGTGTTTCCACGCCTCCGACCTTCGGTGCCCGCTGGCTGGTCCCGCGCCTGAAGGGTTGGCGGTTGCGTCATCCGAAAATTCATCTGGACCTGTGCAGCGAGCAGGAAGCCGACGATTTGCAGCAGGGGCGCAGCGACCTGGCGTTCTACTTCGGCCAGGGTTCGCGCCCTGGCACCGAGTCCCGGAGACTGTTCGACGAAGAGCTGGTGCCGGTCTGCGCGCCCGGCAGCCTGCCTGACCAGGCCTTCACCGACCCGACCCAACTGGCCGAGCTGGTGCTGCTGCAAAACGCCTCGCGCCCCCAGGCCTGGCACGACTGGTTCGACAGCCAGGGCTACCACACCGAACACAGCTACCACGGGCCACGCTTCGAAACCTTCTACATGTGCATCCGGGCCGCCCAGGTCGGCTGCGGCGTCGCCCTGCTGCCGCGGTTTCTGGTGGAAGAAGAACTGGCCGATGGCAAACTGATCATTCCCTGGCAGCATGCGATGCCAAGCACCGATGCTTACTACTTGGCCTACCCGGAACATTCGGCGGAGGTGCCCAAGGTGCGGCTTTTCGTGGAGTGGATGCTGGAACAGCTCGATAGTCCGGATGCACTGTAGGAGCTGCCGAAGGCTGCGATCTTTTGATCTTTCGGTTGAGACTCAATGGGCTGGGGAAAGATCGCAGCCTCGCTTCGCTCGACAACTCCTACGGGTAATTTCCCTCAGCAGTGACTAAAAAACGCTGGCAATCACCACGATGGATATGCGCCACTAGCCCTTCACCACAACGCGCCGCACCCCGCTGCCCGCCGCAGCGGCCTGTCTGGAGAACCCTATGAGCGAGAGCGTATTTGCCGATCGTATCGTGCAGAACCTGCTCGACACCGACTTCTACAAACTGACGATGATGCAGGCGGTGCTGCACAACTACCCCAACGTCGAAGTCGAGTGGGAGTTTCGTTGCCGCAACAGCGAAGACCTGCGTCCGTACCTGGCGGAGATCCGCTTCCAGATCGAGCGCCTGGCGGAGCTGAGCCTGAGCGCCGACCAGTTGGGTTTCCTGGAACGTATCAGCTTTCTCAAGCCGGACTTCCTGCGGTTCCTGGGACTGTTTCGCTTCAACCTGCGCTACATCCACACCGGCATCGACAACGGCGAGCTGTTCATCCGCCTGCGCGGCCCCTGGTTGCACGTGATTCTGTTCGAAGTGCCGCTGCTGGCCATTGTCAGCGAAGTGCGCAATCGCTATCGCTACCGTGAAATCGTCCTGGAGCAGGCCCGCGAGCAGCTGTATCGCAAGTTCGACTGGCTGAGCGCCAACGCCAGCGCCGACGAGCTGTCCGAACTGCAGGTCGCGGATTTCGGCACCCGTCGGCGGTTTTCCTTCCGCGTCCAGGAAGAAGTGGTCAACGTGCTCAAGCATGATTTCCCCGGGCGTTTCGTCGGCACCAGTAACGTGCACCTGTCCCGGGAGCTGGACATGAAACCCCTGGGCACCATGGCCCATGAGTGGATAATGGCCCACCAGCAACTGGGCCCGCGGCTGATCGACAGCCAGATCGCCGCCCTCGACTGCTGGGTGCGCGAATACCGCGGCCTGTTGGGGATCGCGCTGACCGACTGCATCACCATGGATGCCTTCCTCAAGGATTTCGATCTGTTCTTCGCCAAGCTGTTCGACGGCTTGCGCCATGACTCCGGCGACCCGGTGATCTGGGGCGAAAAAGCCATCGCCCACTACCACAAGCTCGGCATCGACCCGATGAGCAAGACACTGGTGTTCTCCGATAGCCTGACATTGCCCAAATGCCTGGAGATTTTTCGGGCGTTGCGTGGTCGCATTAATGTCAGCTTCGGTATCGGCACCAATCTGACCTGTGACATTCCGGGTGTCGAGCCCATGAGCATCGTGCTTAAAATGATCAGCTGTGACGGGCAACCCGTGGCCAAGATTTCAGACGAGCCCGGCAAGACCCACTGCAAGGATCCGAATTTCGTCGCCTACATGCGACACGTTTTCCAAGTACCTGCCGCCCTTTGATACGCAAGGAGTGAATTCATGCAAGCCGTACAGCGTGAGATAGCTGAACAGCTCAAGGTCCAGCCACCGTTCGCCCATGACGCCGACCTCCAGGCCGAAATCGCCCGGCGAGTGAGCTTTATTCAGGATTGCCTGGTCAATTCCGGGCTCAAGTCCCTCGTGCTGGGCATCAGCGGTGGCGTCGACTCGTTGACCGCCGGGCTGCTGGCCCAACGTGCCATGCGCGAACTGCGGGAGAAAACCGGCAACGCGGCCTATAAGTTCATCGCCGTGCGCCTGCCGTACGACACCCAGTTCGACGAGCATGAAGCACAGGCCTGTGTGGACTTCATCGATCCCGACGAACGCCATACCGTCAATATCGGCCCGGCGGTCAAGGCCCTGGCCGAGCAAGTCGCCGCGTTCGAAGGCAAGGCGGCGGTCTCGCGGGACTTCGTGCTGGGCAACACCAAGGCGCGGATGCGCATGGTGGCGCAATACACCATCGCCGGGGCCGAGCAGGGCCTGGTGATCGGCACTGACCATGCGGCCGAAGCGGTCATGGGGTTCTTCACCAAGTTCGGTGACGGCGCCTGCGACCTGGCGCCGTTGAGCGGCCTGGTGAAAAACCAGGTCCGGGCCATCGCCCGTGACTTTGGCGCCCCGGAATCGCTGGTGGAAAAAGTCCCCACCGCCGATCTTGAAGACCTGTCGCCCGGCAAGCCGGATGAAGCCTCCCACGGCGTGACCTACGCCGAGATCGATGCGTTCCTGCACGGCCAACCGATTCGCGAAGAGGCGGCCAGGATCATTTGCGACACCTATCGCAAGACCGAGCACAAGCGGGTGATGCCCTACGCCCCCTGACCGGCAATCTCTGTGGGAGCGAGCCTGCTCGCGATAGCGGTGAGTCAGTTTGCATTGATGTTGGATGTGCTGCCGCCATCGCGAGCGAGCTCGCTCCCACAAGGAGCGGTTGCCTGGCATAAAAAAGCGCCCTGCATGGGGCGCTTTTTTTGTACCTGAAATTGATCACTTCAGCGTAACGGTACCCTTCATCATCGAGATGTGGCCCGGGAACGAGCAGAAGAAGCCGTATTTTTCGGCAGCATCAAGTTTCGAGACGTCGAAGGTCACCGAGTCCTTTTCGCCAGCACCAATGATCTTGGTGTGGGCAATGATGCGGGCATCACCTTCCTTGAGGTAGTTCTTGTCGATACCGGCAGCGAGGCCATCGGTGGCGATCGGCTGCATGTCGGCCTCTTTGCTCAGCACCCAGTTATGGCCCATGACGTTTTTCGGCAAGCTGCCCGAGTGGGTCAGCTCAACGGTGAATGTCTTGCAGCTCTTGTCGATCTCGATGGCCTTGGTGTTGAAGGACATCTGGTCGGTCGAGTCGATGGTGGTCTTGCAATCCGCTGCCATCAGTTGGCTGCTGGCCAGCGTCAACAGGGATACTGCAACAAGTTTGGCAAACATCGTGAATCTCCAAGGCATGGTTAACAAAAATCCGTCAAAGAGAAAGACTGCCTGATTTTCCGGCAAGTTCCTATGACCTGAGTCAAAGATTGTATACAACTTAAGGCTATCAGCCTGATGGACATAATCAACCAGCCAGAAGTATGACGCGCCCCTATGATCAGCCCATCAACCTCTGGAGCGATCGCCATGAACTTCAATAGCCTGTTATGCAGCTTGCTCGCCGCCTACGCCTGTGGCGCCAGTGGCACCTATGAAAAACCCCGGCGCGAGGTTTAAGTCCTTTGCGCAGCATAGGCCAGGCTTTACTCTGGTGTGGTGACTGACCACGGAGTAAAGCATGTCCATTGCGTCTGTTTGTGTATTTTGCGGCGCCAGCACTGGCACCGACCCAGCATATCGTGAAGCGGCGCAGGCCCTCGGGCGGGCGTTGGCGGAACGAAAACTGACCCTGGTCTATGGCGGCGGGGCCGTCGGCCTGATGGGTGTCGTCGCCGACGCGGCCCTGGCGGCCGGTGGCGAAGTCATCGGCATCATCCCGCAAAGCCTGAAGGACAAGGAAATCGGCCACAGCGGCCTGACCCGCCTGGAAGTGGTGGACGGCATGCATGCTCGCAAGGCGCGCATGGCTGAACTCAGCGATGCCTTCATCGCCCTGCCCGGCGGCCTCGGCACGCTGGAGGAGTTGTTCGAAGTCTGGACCTGGGGCCAACTCGGCTACCACGGCAAACCGCTGGGGCTGCTGGAAGTGAACGGTTTCTACAGCAAGCTCACCGCTTTTCTCGATCATATCGTCGGCGAAGGCTTCGTCCGCACGCCCCATCGTGACATGCTGCAAGTGAGCGAATCCGCGCAGAACCTGCTCGATGCCCTGGACGAATGGCAACCGTCCGTACAGCCAAAATGGGCCGAACAAAAACCCAGCTAACGGCTCGGCCCCGATACAGGGCAGAATATGCGCCGCTCAACCTCACCTTCGACCCCAGAGGATCGCCCATGGCCAAACCCAATTATTCCTTCGCCAAACGTCAGAGAGACTTGGCCAAGGAGCAGAAGAAAGAGGAAAAGCTGCAGCGCAAGAAAGCCACAGCTGAAGAAGAAGCCGCACTGAGCCCGGATAGCGAAGGCGAAGTAGCAGCAGAAGACGATGTCGATGCACCGAAAGATCAGGCTCCCGACGCCTGATTCCCCCAGGGCCCGATGATCCGATCCACACTGTGGGAACGAGCTTGCTCGCGATAGCGGATTAACAGTCAACCTCCTCATTGGCTGACACGACGTCATCGCGAGCAAGCTCGCTCCCACAGGGTTCACACAGTGTTCATGATTCCAACGGCATCACCGTCACCCGCACTTCAGGATCATGGGCACCGCCCCCCAGGATCACCCCCCGCAACGGTGACACATCGGAAAAATCCCGGCCCCAGGCCAGGGTGATGTGTTCCAGGGCCGGTTGGACGTTGTTGGTCGGGTCGAAATCCACCCACCCCAACACCGGGCAATACACCGAGACCCAGGCGTGGGACGCATCGGCGCCAATCAGCCGGGGCTGGCCGGGCGGCGGCTGGGTCAGCAGGTAGCCGCTGACGTAACGCGCCGCCAGGCCGCGAGAACGCACGCAAGCCAGCATCAGGTGGGCGAAGTCCTGGCATACGCCCCGCCGCCGTTCCAGCACCTCCACCAGCGGCGTCGCCACTTGGGTCGCCTCGGCGTCGAAGGTGAATTCCTCGAAAATCTTCTCCATCAGCGCTCGAACGCCGACCATCAACGGTCGTCCCGGCGGGAAGCAGCTTTCGGAAAACTCGACGAAGCTGCGCTTGAGATGCACATACGGTGATTCGAAACGATAACGGCACGCCTCCAGCAACGGCGCCGCCAATGGCCGGCCACTGTAGGTCAGCGCGTTGCGGGTCGACTCCCAGGCCGGGGACAGGTTGAAATCCAGCTCGGGACGGGCCAGCACCTCGACGCTCAGGCGGGCATTGACCAGCAGCTCGTCATGGGGCCGTTCAAAGGCCAGCCGGGTCAGCGGGTTGCCGAACACATCCTGTTCATCGCGCCGGGTCGTCGGTTCCGGGCTGATCAACAGTTGCTGTTCGGTGCAACGCTGCCAGTCACAGGCCCGAGGCCACAGATGAGCAAGCTGCTGGGCCAGGGACACCGGGCTGTCGTAGTGGTAATGGGTATCGTGGAGGATCTGGTAACGAGCGCTCATCAGACGGACACCGTGCGTTGGCTGACGTCATCGACGTGGGCGAAATGACGCAAGGCCAGGCGATCGGACACTTGGCCACTGGCATCGGCCACTTCCTGCAACAGGTCGGCCAGCCCATCGAGTGCGGCGCGCAGGCTGGCTTCGCCGAACAATGGGTTTTCCAGGCAACGCAGGTCAAAGCGTGACAGGCGTGCGACCAGGTCCGGCAAGGCGGTTTCCCTGGGCGCGGCAAAATCATCGTTCAAGCGCTTGAGCGTGCGGCTCACCAGCTTCAACTGGAAGAGCACCGCGTGGGGGTTCTGTTCGTCCAGCAGCAACAAGTCCAGCACCGGGATCAACTGGGCCACCGCCAAATAACGCGAACGGTAGGTGATGCTGCTGTTGCCCAGTTCCAGCAACCACTCAAGCCCAGCCTGATCGAATACCGCATCGCTGCGCAGGAACGCCGCCAGGCTGCTGCTGAGAAACTGCAGGCGCTCCAGGCGCCGGCCGATCATCAGGAAGCGCCAACCTTCGTCGCGGGTCATGTCATCCAGGGCGAACCCGGACAACGCCGCGAGGGACATCACCAGCCGATTGAGGAAATCCAGCAGCTCGCCGAAGTCCGCTTCCTCGGTTTCCAGTTCCATGGCTTCGCGCTGCAGTTCCACCAGCGCCTGCCAGTTCTCCCGGGACAGCTTGCCGCGCACTTGCGAGGCGGCCCATTGCAAACGCTGCAGGTTGGAGCGCAGGCTGAACGACCAGTCGTCCCCCAGCAGAGCCGCCAGCAAACGCTCGGGCAGTTCGCCCTCTTCGGGCAGCAGCATCAGGCTTTCGCCCAGCGCCACCGCCGATTGCAGGGCCTGCGGGTCGTCGCCATCGACATAACGCGCCAGCATGATCCGCAACAACCGCGCGCTGTCATCGCAACGCTCGCAATAGCGGCCGAACCAGAACAGGTTTTCCACCACCCGTGAAGGCAGGTACGGATCCCGTCGAACCAGGTCATGGACCCCCACGGTTCGCTGGGCCTTCCATTGTTCACCGCCGGGCGCCTGCTCTCCCAAGACCCAGGTGTCCTTGCTGGCGCCACCGCGCTGCATCGACACCACTTCGGCATCGGCCTCGGCGGCCACCCGGGTCAGACCACCCGGCAGCACCCGATAATCATCCTTGCCGGACACGGCATACATGCGCATGCCGATCGCCCGGGGCTGGATTTGCCCATCTTCGGCCTGCCAGACCGGTGCCTGGGACAGTTGCGCCAGTTCCTGGGCGACATAGGCATAAGGCCGTGCCTGCATGCGCGCCGCCAGTTGGCCGCGCTGCGCCTCGCTCAGGTCGCGACCGAACACCGGGCTGAAACTCTGGGAAGGAAACGCCGGCTTGATCAACAGTTGCGGCAATTTTTCCAGGGCCTGGGCCAACACCGGCGGCTCACCGCACCACCAGGTGGCGATGGACGGCAGCAGCAGTTCTTCGCCGAACAGGTACTGGTTGATCTTCGGCAGAAAGCCCAGGAGGCCCGGCGACTCCAGCACGCCACTGCCTAAGGCATTGGCCACCAG
This sequence comes from Pseudomonas sp. NFACC14, assembly GCF_900106885.1. NCBI lineage: Bacteria > Pseudomonadati > Pseudomonadota > Gammaproteobacteria > Pseudomonadales > Pseudomonadaceae > Pseudomonas > Pseudomonas sp. NFACC14. The sequence continues at coordinate 54,530 of NZ_FNOA01000016.1, read as the reverse complement.
CACCCGGCCCTGGCGCACGGCTTCCAGCAACCCTGGCACGCCGAGGGCCGAATCGGTGCGCAGCTCCAGGGGGTCGCAGAAATCGTCGTCGAGCCGGCGCATGATGGCGTGGACCCGGCGCAGGCCGCTGAGAGTCTTGAGGTAGACCGTAGCATCGCGAACCGTCAGGTCGCCGCCCTCCACCAGCGGATAGCCCAGCTGGCGCGCCAGGTACAGGTGTTCGAAATAGCTTTCGTTGAACCGCCCCGGCGTCAACAGCACCACCAGCGGCGACTCGCCGTCGCTGGGTGCCTGTCGCGCCAGGGTTTCCTGCAAGGTGCGGAAAAATCCGGACAGGTGCCGCACCTTCAAGTCGCGATACAAGTCGGGAAAGGCGCGGGAAACGATCATGCGATTTTCCAGCGCGTACCCGGCCCCCGAAGGCGCCTGGGTCCGGTCCGCCGTGACCCACCAGCGGCCGTCGGGCGTGCGCGCCAGATCCACCGCATACAAGTGCAGGAAACTGCCGTCCGGCGGCACGATGCCCTGGCAGGGCCAGAGGAAATTGTTGTGCCCGAACACCAGCTCCGCCGGAAGCAGCCCTTCGCTGATCAGCCGCTGCGGCCCGTACAGGTCGGCCAGCACCGCATTGAGCAATCGCGCACGCTGGGCGATCCCGGCGGAAAGATGCTGCCATTCCTGCGGGTCGATCACATGGGGCAGCAGGTCCAGCTCCCACGGTCGGTCGGCGCCTTTCGGATCGGCGTAGACGTTGTAGGTCACGCCGTTTTCCTGGATCTGCCGGGCCAGCAGGGCCTGGCGCTGGAGCAACTGGGCCGGTGTGCTGCGCTGCAACTGGTCGAACAGCCGCCGCCAGTGCGTACGTACCGCACCGCTGTCGTCCATTAATTCGTGATAGGTGCCCGTCGTCAGCGGGTAACGGTCAAGCAGGTCAGGCATGGAAAGCTCGGCAGACGGCAATGAAAGGTGAGACTAGCGCAAGCGCATGACGCCCGGATAGGTGAAAGATTGTGATGATGCGCGCGCGGAGTAACGCCCCGGTAGGAGCTGCCGAAGGCTGCGATCTTTTGATCTTTCGCTCAAGACTCAATTGGCAGGGGAAAGATCGCAGCCTCGTTTCACTCGACAGCTCCTACACAGCTCCTACACCGCAGCTCCTACGCAGTCGAACGGGTTCTTTATTTTGTTGATGCGTCCTGGAAACGTCGCAGGTCGAGCGTGAGTGGAAACTCGTCATCCACTGCCAGGCTGGGCATCGGCAGTTTCCCCGGCGTGTGCCCGAGACGGAAGAAGCGCGCCATGCGCCGGCTCTCGGCCTCGTTGGCATTCACCGGCAGGCTGTCATAGTTGCGCCCGCCCGGATGGGCCACATGATACTGGCAACCGCCCACGGAACGTTGCATCCAGGTGTCGAGCAAGTCGAAAACCAGCGGCGCATGCACCGGGATGGTCGGTTGCAGGCAGTTGGCCGGTTGCCACGCTCGGAAACGCACCCCGGCGACAAATTCGCCGACCCGACCAGTCGGTTGCAACGGCACCGGCACGCCATTGCAGGTCAGCAGGTAGCGTTGCGGCGCCAGGCCGCTGAGCTTGACCTGCAAACGCTCCAGGGAGGAATCCACATAACGCACGGTGCCGCCGACCGCGCCCTCCTCCCCCAGTACATGCCAAGGCTCGAGGGCTTGGCGCAATTGCAGCTCGATACCGCTGACCGCGTAATCGCCCACCTTGGGGAAGCGGAACTCCAGGTGTGCGGCGAACCACTCGGCCCGCAGCGGGTAGCCGGCGGCGTTCAGCTCATGGATGACATCGGCAAAATCCTGCTCGATAAAGTGCGGCAGCAGGAAACGGTCATGCAGCTCGGTGCCCCAGCGCGCCAGTTTCGCCGGCGCATAAGGTTCGCGCCAGAACCGCGCCACCAGCGCCCGCAGCAGTAATTGCTGGGCCAGGCTCATGCGGGCGTGGGGCGGCATCTCGAACGCACGCAACTCCAACAGGCCGAGACGCCCCGTGGCGCCGTCCGGTGAATAGAGCTTGTCGATGCAGAATTCGGCGCGGTGCGTATTGCCGGTCACGTCGATCAACAGGTTGCGCAACAAGCGATCAACCAACCACGGCGGACACGCTTCGCCGGGCTGTGGCATTTGCGCGAACGCGATTTCCAGCTCGTACAAGGCGTCGTTGCGCGCCTCGTCCACGCGGGGCGCCTGGGAGGTCGGGCCGATGAACAACCCGGAAAACAGGTAGGACAACGACGGATGGTTATGCCAGTAACTGATCAGGCTGCGCAGCAGGTCGGGACGTCGCAGGAACGGCGAGTCGGCCGGTGTCGCGCCACCCAGTACAAAATGGTTACCGCCGCCCGTGCCGGTGTGCCGGCCATCGATCATGAATTTCTCGGTGGTCAGTCGGGTCTGTCGCGCTTCTTCGTACAAAAACTCAGTGCGCTCGACCAACTCATCCCAGGTCGCCGAGGGTTGTACGTTGACCTCGATCACACCGGGGTCGGGGGTAATGCGGAAATTGCTCAGGCGCGGGTCGTTCGGCGGTTCGTAGCCTTCCAACAGCACCGGACACCGCAGTTCCTCAGCCGTCGCTTCGATGGCACTGACCAGTTCCAGGTAATCTTCGACCCGCTCCAGCGGCGGCATGAACAGATAGAGCCGGCCTTCGCGGGCCTCGGCACAGAAAGCGGTGCGGGTCAGCCAGTCGGCGGACTTGTCGATCTCCGGGACACGCTCCTGCTCGGTCGCCGCCTCGCCGTGACGCGCCAGTTGCTCGGTGCCGGGCAGTTCGGGCAAGTCCTGGTTCGGGTCGGTGGGGTGGATGAACGGGTACTCGGCCGCCGTCACCCAAGGCTGGGACGCCAGCGGCAAGCGATACCCCAGGGGCGAATCCCCCGGCACCAGGCGACAGTGGTTGTCCCGCAGGTACCAGCGACCGCTTTGCCATTGATCCCCCTTGGCGGTACGAGCCAACGGCAGGACCTGGCCGATGACCTTGTCCAGGCCCTGGCTGAAGACCTTGCGCAACCGTGCACGCTCCAGAGCGTCCTCCAGGCGTGGGTCCTCGGCCGTGACGTTCGAAGGCAGTGCGCCTTCGCGCCAGAGGTAATAGAAGTTGTCTTCGTAGGCCGGAAACACGAACCGCGCAGGAATCTTCAAACGCTCGGCGACGCTCGCCAGGAAGCGTCCGGCCAGTTCGCCATCGGCGCCGTAATCCTCCTGCTCGTCGGCGATCAACGCGCTGTTGTGCCAGATCGGCACCCCGTCGCGCCGCCAATAGCAGTTGAGCGACCAGCGCGGCAGTTGCTCGCCGGGGTACCATTTGCCCTGGCCGAAATGCACCAGCCCCTTGGGCGCATAGTGATTGCGCATGCGCTGGAACAGCTCGGCGGAGAGCCGGCGCTTGTCCGGCCCGAGTGCCGCGGTGTTCCACTCGGCGCCGTCCGGGTCATCGATGGAGACAAAGGTCGGTTCGCCGCCCATGGTCAGGCGCACGTCGCCCTCCAGCAGATCGGCATCGATCTGCCGCCCCAGGGCCTGGATCGCCAGCCATTGCGCGTCGGTGTAAGGCTTGGTCACCCGCGGCGCTTCCCAGACCCGCTCGACGGACATTTCGTGGCTGAACTCACACTCGCAGGGCTCCACCAAGCCACTGATCGGTGCCGCCGAGGACGGATCGGGACTACAGGCCAGCGGGATATGGCCTTCACCGGCGAACAGCCCGGACGTCGCATCCAGGCCGATCCAGCCGGCACCGGGCAGGTAGACCTCGCACCAGGCATGCAAGTCGGTGAAGTCGACGTCAGTGCCGGACGGCCCATCGAGGCTCTTCACGTCGGCGGTCAACTGGATCAGGTAGCCGGAAACAAACCGCGCGGCCAGGCCAAGGTTGCGCAACAGCTGCACCAACAACCAGGCCGAGTCGCGGCACGAGCCGGACGCGTGCTCCAGGGTATGCTCCGGGGTCTGGACGCCGGGTTCCATGCGGATCAGGTAGTTGATGTCTTCGCTCAGGCGCTGGTTGAGCGCCACCAGGAAATCCACCGCCGGCAACGGCGTGCGGTCGATGCCGTCCAGGTAGGCCTGGAACCTCGGCGTCAGCGGCAGGGTTTCCAGGTAAGGCGCCAGCTCCTTGCGTTCGTCAGCCGCGTAGGCAAACGGAATTTTCTCGGCGTAGGGCTCGAGAAAGAAGTCGAACGGATTGAACACCGCCATTTCCGCCAGCAGATCGACTTCGATCCGCAGCTCCCGGGTTTTCTCGGGAAATACCAGCCGCGCCAGGTAATTGCCCTGGGGATCTTGCTGCCAGTTGATGAAATGCTGCTCGGGCGAAACCTTCAGCGCATAGGAAAGAATCCGCGTGCGGCTGTGGGCGGCCGGACGCAGGCGAACGATCTGCGGGCCGAGTTCGACGGCGCGGTCGTAGCGGTAATGCGTGACGTGATGCAATGCGACATGGATCGACACGACGTGCCTCCTGCGAGCCTGGGCGGTATCGAAAGCGGCGCAAGACTTATGCCATGCAGGCAGGCCCGACACTTTCTTTGTCTACTCAAGGCAGTAGAGCACTAAAAACGCGCGATGCCCGTATTCATCTGTAAAGGAATGCACATAAATGCGGCGCGAATCGACTCAGCGACGCGGGCGTGAGGCCTTGGCGGCCTGAATGATCAGCGCGCGTTGGCGGCGGATATCGACGAGTTTGCTGCGCATTTCCCGATGACGCTTGCTGTTGAGCAGTAACAGCCCCAGCAATGGCGACAGCAAAGCGAACAGGTACACGCCCTGATGCGCTCCATAAGCGAACGTCGGCAGCACCGCCGCCAGACAGGCCAGGAAATACCCCGCCACCCACCAGACCGCCCAGGCGCGCCCGCGAGCGATCAAGAGGTTGCCCAGGACCAGGACGAGCACCAGGGCCAAGGTGCCGAGCCCGACATAGTCGGTCCTGGCTGACGGCTCCAGGGCACGCCAATACGTGGCCCCGGCCAACACCAGCAGTGTGGACCCGGAAAAGCAGCCCAGCAGGATCGTCCCCATAAACACCGGAAAATAACGGGCGAGGAACGGCTTCAGCGATCCGCCCCCGATCATTCCGTGAACTCCTCGTACAGGCCGACGGCAACCGTCTTCACGGCGCCATCGCCGGTATAACTGCCAATGACCCCCAGCGCGCCTCCCAGGGAGTCCTTTATCTGTGTCAGCGTCGCGTGCCTGATCTCGGCAGACGAATAACGTGTGGGCAGGGCTCCCGCGCGTTGCTGCAGCTTGAGCAGCTTCGCGGTCAGACTCGGGTCCTTCAGCGTCAACAGCTCCTTGGTCAGTTTGCTGCGCTCTTGCCGATTCAGCCCCTTGAGCAACTGATACCAACTCTTTCCGGTGGCGGCCGCCTTGTTGGCCTTGAGCAGCCGGACAGTCGTCAGGGCCGAGCCACCGACCCCCACCAGGGAAACCCCGTCAAGGATCGGCGACACGATGTTGTACCAGTCGGCGTCGTTCATCTCATCGTTGCCGGTCGGATTGGTCAGCTCATTGGCCACCCGCATCCCGCCAATGACGCATTGCGCGGTACTGGCCGTCGCGGCAGCGGCGCCCAGGGCAACGACAAAGGCACTTGCCCCCGCCGTAAAGGGCACCGCGACGCTGCCACTGAACACCACCACCCAACCGATCACCGCGGCGACACAGGACAAGCCGGCATTGGTCGCTTCAAGCCCGAGCTTGGACTCGCGGGGGCTGCTTTTGACCTGATCGATGAACTGCTGCGGCGCGATGTATTTTTTCGCCTCGCGCAGAATGATGCGCTTGGGCGCGATGCTGCAAATCGGCTTGAACTCCCGCAGGGTCACGACGTTGTATTCGGAATCGACATACACCACGCCCGCCCCGGCGATGCCAGGATCGGCGTCAATGGCAGCAAACAGGCGCGGCAGGTTGATCTGGCTTTCGATGCGTTTGCGGGCCATGAACTGGGAGAAGCTCAGGTCCATGCCGATGCCCGTTGTAGCGCTGCTCATATGAATCGTCCTTGAGAATCGGAAGTGAGTCTTTATCCACACTGAACCCCTATGGTGGGGGAAATTTATCCCTGCTGGCTCTGTAGGAGCTGCCGAAGGCTGCGATCTTTTGATCTTTCGCTTGGGATTCAAGTGTCCGGGGAAAGATCGCAGCCTCGCTTCGCTCGACAGCTCCTACGCCGTCGAGCGGGAGCAAAGCTCCCTCGCTACAAAGGGCTCCGCATTTCGTCTTACATTGCGGGGCGGCGCCACGATAACAAACGGGCAGCACCGTCGCTAGAAAGCAAAACGCCAGCACTGAGGCTGGCGTTTTACATCGTGGATTGACCCGTTAGCGTGGCACGACAGGCTTGCGCGCCGGTTTCGGCCCCTTGCCCTTGGCCGCATCCTTGCGCTCCTTGGCCGCCTGCTGGTTACGGGCGAAAGCCGCGGCCTTGGCCTGCTCGCGCTTGTCCCACGGGTTGCCGCCATCGCTGGCCCGCGGCGGCAGGCCGGTGTGCTGGGTCAGGATCCTGGTGGTTTCCTTGCCTACCTTGTGGCTGCCGGCTGGCGTCGAGTTCTTGCGACGGGCGCTCTGGTAGCTGTCGGTGGCTGGCTGGTGCAGCGGGATCAATTGGTTCTTGCCCGGCCCGATCAGGTCGGCGCGGCCCATGCGGGTCAACGCTTCACGCAGCATCGGCCAGCCCTTGGGGTCGTGATACCGCAGGAAGGCCTTGTGCAGGCGGCGCTGCTCCTCGCTCTTGACGATGGTCACCGCATCGCTCTTGTAGGTGACCTTGCGCAGCGGGTTCTTGCCCGAGTGGTACATGGCGGTGGCCGTGGCCATCGGCGACGGATAGAACGCCTGCACCTGGTCGGCCCGGAAACCGTTGCCCTTGAGCCACAGCGCCAGGTTCATCATGTCTTCGTCGGTGGTACCCGGGTGGGCGGCGATGAAGTAGGGAATCAGGTACTGCTCTTTCCCGGCTTCCTTGGTGTACTTCTCGAACATCCGCTTGAATTTGTCATAGCTGCCGATGCCCGGCTTCATCATCTGGTTGAGCGGGCCTTCCTCGGTGTGCTCCGGCGCGATCTTCAGGTAGCCGCCGACGTGGTGGGTCACCAGCTCCTTGACGTATTCCGGCGACTCGACCGCCAGGTCGTAACGCAGGCCGGAAGCAATCAAAATCTTCTTCACCCCAGGCAAGGCCCGGGCGCTGCGGTACAGCTGGATCAGCGAAGAATGGTCGGTGTTCAGGTTCGGGCAGATGCCCGGGAACACGCAGGACGGCTTGCGGCACGCGGATTCGATTTCCGGGCTCTTGCAGGCAATGCGATACATGTTCGCGGTCGGGCCGCCGAGGTCGGAAATCACCCCGGTGAAACCTGGAACCTTGTCGCGGATCTCTTCGATCTCGCGGATGATCGACTCTTCGGAGCGGTTCTGGATGATCCGGCCTTCATGCTCGGTGATCGAGCAGAAGGTGCAGCCACCAAAGCAGCCACGCATGATGTTCACCGAGAAACGGATCATCTCGTAGGCCGGAATCTTCTCCTTGCCGTACGCCGGATGGGGAACACGCGCGTAAGGCATGCCAAACACGTAGTCCATTTCTTCGGTGGTCATCGGAATGGGCGGCGGGTTGAACCAGACGTCGACTTCGCCGTGCTTCTGCACCAGGGCGCGGGCGTTACCCGGGTTGGTTTCCAGGTGAAGCACGCGGTTGGCGTGGGCATAGAGCACCGCGTCGCCACGGACCTTTTCCACCGACGGCAGGCGAATCACGGTCTTGTCCCGGGTCATTTTCGGGCTCGCCAGGATCTGCACGACCTTGGCTTCGCTCGGGTCCTCAACCGGCCCCTTCTCCTGCTCGATGGCGCAGGCTTGAGTGTCCTGGGTGTTCACGTACGGATTGATGATCTTGTCGATCTTGCCCGGGCGGTCGATGCGCGTGGAATCGACTTCGTACCAGCCTTGCGGCGTATCACGACGGATGAATGCGGTGCCGCGCACGTCGGTGATGTCTTCGATCTTGTGACCATAGGACAGGCGCTGGGCGACTTCGACAATCGCCCGCTCGGCGTTGCCGTAGAGCAGGATGTCGGCGCAGGCGTCGATCAGGATCGAGTTGCGCACCCGGTCCTGCCAGTAGTCGTAATGGGCGATGCGGCGCAGCGACGCTTCGATACCACCCAGCACGATCGGCACGTGCTTGTAGGCTTCCTTGCAGCGCTGGCTGTAGACCAGGCTCGCGCGATCCGGCCGTTTGCCCGCCAGGCCACCGGGGGTGTAGGCGTCATCGGAACGGATTTTCTTGTCGGCGGTGTAGCGGTTGATCATCGAGTCCATGTTGCCGGCCGCGACACCGAAAAACAGGTTGGGCTCGCCAAGCTTCATGAAGTCGTCTTTGGACTGCCAGTTCGGCTGGGCAATGATCCCGACACGAAAGCCCTGGGCTTCCAGCAAACGGCCAATGATCGCCATGCCGAACGACGGGTGATCGACATAGGCATCACCGGTCACGATGATGATGTCGCACGAATCCCAGCCGAGCTGATCCATCTCCTCCCTGCTCATGGGCAGGAACGGCGCCGGGCCGAAACATTCGGCCCAGTACTTGGGATAGTCAAATAACGGCTTGGCTGCTTGCATGTCGATGACCGGTATAAAGGATGAAAAATCGCGGGCGCGGAATATAGCACAAATTTTGACCAATTCCGACGGCTATGGTCGGAAATCGGCGGCGCACCTATCGCGAGCAAGCTCGCTCCCACAGAGGAATGCATTCCTCTGTGGGAGCGAGCTTGCTCCGGGCGGCGATCCGACGATGAGGCCGGATCAGACGACGAAGAACTTACTCATCGTCATCGAAATTGTAGCTACCCGGCGCCAGGTTTTCGAAGCGCGTGTACTTGCCGATAAAGGCCAGGCGGATGAAGCCGATCGGGCCGTTCCGCTGCTTGCCGATGATGATTTCGGCGATGCCCTTGTGCTCCGTCTCGGGGTGATACACCTCGTCGCGGTACACGAACATGATGACGTCGGCGTCCTGCTCGATCGCTCCGGATTCCCGCAAGTCGGAGTTCACCGGGCGCTTGTTCGGGCGCTGCTCCAGGGAACGGTTCAGCTGGGAGAGCGCCACCACCGGGCAGTTGAATTCCTTGGCCAGGGCCTTGAGGGAACGGGAGATTTCGGAAATCTCGTTGGTCCGGTTGTCGCCGCTGGAACCGGGGATCTGCATCAGCTGCAGGTAGTCGATCATGATCAGGGCGATATCACCGTGCTCACGCACCAGGCGCCGGGTCCGGGCGCGCATTTCCGATGGGCTGATACCGGCCGTATCGTCGATGAACAGCTTGCGGTCGTTGAGCAGGTTGACCGCCGAGGTGAGGCGCGGCCAATCGTCGTCTTCCAATTGGCCGGAACGGACCTTGGTCTGGTCGATGCGCCCCAGGGACGAGAGCATACGCATGATCAGCGATTCGCCTGGCATCTCGAGGGAATACACCAGCACCGCCTTGTCGCTGCGCAGCACGGCGTTTTCCACCAGGTTCATCGCAAAGGTGGTCTTACCCATGGACGGACGGCCGGCGACGATGATCAGGTCGGACGGCTGCAGGCCACTGGTCTTCTCGTCGAGGTCGGTGTAGCCGGTGGACAGGCCGGTGATGGCGTTGTCGGTGTTGAACAAGGTGTCGATGCGGTCGATGGCCTTGGTCAACAGGTCGTTGACGCTCACCGGGCCGCCGGTTTTCGGCCGAGCCTCGGCGATCTGGAAGATCTGCCGTTCGGCTTCGTCGAGGATCTCGGCGGCGGTGCGACCTTCCGGGTTGAAAGCGCTGTCGGCGATCTCGGTGCTGATGCCGATCAACTGACGCAAGGTCGCCCGCTCGCGGACGATCTGCGCATAGGCCTTGATGTTGGCGACCGACGGCGTGTTTTTCGCCAGTTCGCCCAGGTAACCGAGGCCGCCAACCTGGGACGTCTGCCCTTCCTTGTCCAATTGCTCGGCCAGGGTGACGACGTCGATCGGCATGTTCTGATCGGCCAGACGGGCGATCGCACGGAAAATCAGGCGGTGGTCATGCCGGTAGAAATCGCCGTCGGAGACCTGATCGAGCACGCGTTCCCAGGCGTTGTTGTCCAGCATCAGGCCACCGAGCACGGCCTGTTCGGCCTCGATGGAATGCGGAGGCACCTTCAGGGCAGCGGTTTGCAGATCGTATTGCTCGGGAGCGGTGATTTCGTTCATGGCCACGTCTGGTTATGAAATTCAGCAATTGCAAAAAGACAAAGGGCACGACCTGTAAACAGGATCGTGCCCGATGTTACCGGCTAGCACCCGAGGGTGCCAACCGACAGGTGTTGCTTAGGCTGCTACCACGACAACGCGTACGGTGGCTTCAACTTCGGCGTGCAGGTGCACGGCTACGTCGAATTCGCCTACGTTGCGGATGGTACCGTTCGGCAGACGAACTTCGCTTTTCGCCACTTCAACGCCGGAGGCGGTCAGTGCGTCAGCGATGTCGTGAGTACCGATAGAACCGAACAGCTTGCCTTCGTCGCCAGCGGTGGCAGTGATGGTCACTTCCAGCTCGGCCAGTTGGGCAGCACGGCTTTCAGCCGATGCCTTACGGTCTGCGGCGGCTTTTTCCAGCTCGGCACGACGCTCTTCGAACGCAGCCAGGTTGGCGGCGGTCGCAGCGGTGGCTTTGCCGAAAGGCAGCAGGTAGTTACGACCGTAGCCGGCCTTAACGTTTACTTTGTCGCCCAGGTTGCCCAGGTTGGCGATTTTTTCCAGAAGGATCAGTTGCATGTGAAAATCCTCTAACTTTTAACCTTCACCGTTCGCGTTGTCGGCGTCTTTCGGCGCCATACGACCGCGAAAATCAATCAGGCTGTCAACGATGGCCAAGACCACGAGCAACGGACCGAGCAAGTGCATGAAAGGCAACAACGTCACGTATATCCCCACCAGCCAGAACGTGGCCAGTCGCTTCTGCGCCACCAGGCCGTGAATCAGGGCCAGGCCGGCGAAGACCAGCGCAACACTGCACAACGGCAACAGGATCAGTGCATGCAGCCCGAAAAACGGAGCGACACACATGACGGCCAGCAGTGACAGCGCCACGCTCTTGGGGAATCGGATGGTGCGAAACTCGCGACCGAAACCACCGGGGTTATACAACGACGCCTGCCAATAGCGCCCAAGAATCAGGCACAGCACGCTAAAGATCTGCAGCGAAGACGCTATCGAAATGATCATCAGCGGAGCGCTCAGGGCGGTGAGAAACGCCTTCTGGTCTGCCGAGAATGTCTCGTAGACCTCACCCATCGCCAGCGGCAGGACGTGTTCGAACGTCTGCGCCAGTGACTCGATGAAGGAACTGAATACAGTTCCCAGGCTCACCGCACACAACAACCCCACGGCCACGCTGCACAGCAGCACGCGGTTCCAGGTATGGCCGGCGCGCAAAACCAACGCCAGGCCACCAGCCCCGAGCAACACCAGAAGTGTTGTCGGGTCCTCCAGGAAGTACCAGCTCACCAACGCTGACAACAACCCGATACCCAGGACGCTCAAGGCGTCCGAACCGCGCCGCAGGAGCACAAGGCACCCAGCGGCGGCACTCAACCAGAACAACAGCGGCAATGCCGCGGATCCGGCCACAACCAACGTGGCCTGCACACGTCCCCGCATGATGAAGTCAGCTAAGGCGCGCATGCATTCAATCCCTTACTACTCGTCGACTGCCCGGTCTCAGCGGCCGTGGCTGTCGGTGTAGGCCAGCAGGGCCAGGAAGCGGGCGCGCTTGATAGCGGTGGCCAGCTGACGCTGATAACGAGCTTTGGTACCGGTGATACGGCTTGGAACGATTTTGCCGGTCTCGGATACGTAGGCTTTCAGAGTGTTGAGATCTTTGTAATCGATCTCTTTCACGTCTTCAGCGGTGAAGCGGCAGAATTTACGACGACGGAAGAAACGTGCCATGTGATTGGCTCCTTAAAAGGTCCGTGGATTACTCGTCAGCGTTATCGCTGTTGTCGCTGTCGCTATCGCTGTCATCGCCATCGGCGCTGTCAGAGTGCTCAGGACGGTCGCGACGCTCACGGCGCTCACTGCGGTTTTCTTCAGCCTTGAGCATCTCGGATTGGCCGGTGACGGCTTCTTCGCGACGGATGACCAGGTTACGGATCACTGCATCGTTGTAGCGGAAGTTGTCTTCCAGCTCGGCCAGGGCCTTGCCAGTGCACTCAACGTTCAGCATCACGTAGTGAGCCTTGTGAACATTGTTGATTGCGTAGGCCAGTTGACGACGGCCCCAATCTTCCAGACGGTGGATTTTGCCGCCGTCTTCTTCGATCAGCTTGGTGTAACGCTCAACCATGCCGCCGACTTGCTCGCTTTGATCCGGGTGGACCAAAAAGATGATTTCGTAATGACGCATGAATGCTCCTTACGGGTTGTAGCCTGCCGCTCAAAAACGGTCAGACAAGGAGTGAATGACACTTATGGACTTGTGGACGCTAGACACATAAGTGCCTGCCATCACAGCAAGGGGCGCAATTGTAGAGAAGGGCCGAGGGCGGCGCAAGGCAATTGGCGATTATTTGAACAGCCACCGAATCTCACCTTGCACAAACACTGTGGGAGCGAGCTTGCTCGCGATAGCGGCGTGCCAGTCGACGTTTACGTCACGGCGGCACCGTCATCGCGAGCAAGCTCGCTCCCACATTTGATACGCGTCTGGATCAGGGCTTTTTGGCGACAGCCTTGACGCTACGCTGGCGCAGCGCCTCGAACAGGCACACGCCGGTGGCCACCGAGACGTTGAGGCTGCTGACGCTGCCCGCCATCGGCAGCTTGACCAGGTAGTCGCAATGCTCGCGGGTCAGGCGACGCATGCCCTTGCCTTCGGCGCCCATGATCAGGATCGTCGGGCCCGTCAGGTCCTGGTCATAGATGCTGACCTCGGCCTCGCCCGCCGTGCCGACCACCCAGAGGCCGCGCTGCTGGAGTTTTTCCAGGGTGCGCGCCAGGTTGGTCACCGCCACCAACGGGATCACTTCCGCCGCGCCGCAGGCCACCTTGCGCACCACGGGCGTCAGGGTGGCCGACTTGTCCTTGGGCACGATCACCGCCAATGCACCGGCGGCATCGGCCGAACGCAGACAGGCGCCGAGGTTATGCGGGTCGGTCACGCCATCCAGCACCAGCAGCAGGGGGGCGCCTTCGGTGCGATCGAGCAGTTCGTCGAGCATCGCCTCGCCCCAGACCTGGCTCGGGCTGACGTCCGCCACCACACCCTGGTGAACGCCTTCGACCCACACGTCCATTTCGCGCCGCTCGGCCTGGCCGATGGCAACCTTGTTCTGGGTGGCCAGTTCGACCAGCGCTTGCACACGGGGCTCGCTGCGACCTTCCGCCAACCACACTTGCTTGACACGTTTGGGGTGGTGACGCAGCAGTGCCTCTACGGCATGCACGCCGTAGATTTTTTCCAGACTCATGACTTGGCCTTAGGTTTGCGCGACCCGCCGCTTTTCGCGGGGGCCGACCCCGCCTTTGGCGGGCCTTTACGGTGTTTACTCGGCTTGCTCGATGGCTTTTCCGCCCCGTGGGACTTTCCCCCAGACGCCGCTTTACCACCGCTTTTGGCTTCGTTGAGCAACTGCTGCTTCAATTCGCGGCTCTTTCGCAGTTCGGCGTTTTTCGCCGCCGCGTCGCTGGGGCGGTAGGCTTCAGGAGCCTTGTCCTTGACAGACGAACGGCGACCGGCCTTGGCTGGCTCAGGCTCTGCGGTTTTTGCAGGAGCGCCTTTACCCCTGGTCGCAGGCGTTGCGGTCTCGCCGCCACGTTTTTTACGGCCAGTCGGTGCTTCGGCGGGTTTGTCAGGCATTCCGAAGTCGATCTTGCGCTCATCAAGGTCGACGCGCATGACCTGCACTTCCACGGTGTCGCCCAGGCGGAAGCTGCGACCGGTGCGCTCGCCCGCCAGGCGGTGGTGCACAGGGTCGAAGTGGTAGTAATCACCCGGCAAGGCGGTGACGTGCACCAAGCCCTCGACGTAGATGTCGGTCAGTTCGACAAACAAACCAAAGCCGGTCACGGCAGTGATCACGCCTGGGAACGACTCGCCCACGCGGTCTTTCATGAACTCGCACTTGAGCCAGTTCACCACGTCGCGAGTGGCTTCGTCGGCGCGGCGTTCGCTCATGGAGCACTGCTCGCCCAACTGTTCCAGGGCCGCCTCGTCGTACGGATAGATCCGCGCCTTCGGAATGGTCATGGCACCGGCGCGCTTGACGTGCGGGGTGTTCTGCTTGGAATGGATCACGCTGCGGATCGCGCGATGCGTGAGCAGGTCCGGGTAACGGCGGATCGGCGAGGTGAAGTGGGTGTACGCCTCGTAATTCAGACCGAAGTGGCCCTGGTTGTCGGCGCTGTACACCGCCTGGCTCAGGGAGCGCAGCATCACTGTCTGGATCACATGGTAATCCGGACGGTCCTTGATGCTCGCCAGCAGTGCCTGGTAGTCCTTCGGCGTCGGGCCGTCCTTGCCTTTGTGCAGGGACAGGCCGAGCTCGCCGAGGAAGGCCCGCAGTTTTTCCAGACGCTCGGGCGGCGGGCCGTCGTGCACGCGGTACAACGCAGGAATCTCGTGCTTCTTGAGGAATTCGGCGGTGGCCACGTTGGCTGCCAGCATGCACTCTTCGATCAGCTTGTGCGCATCGTTGCGGGTCGTCGGGGTGATTGCGGCGATCTTGCGCTCGGAACCGAAGACAATCCGGGTTTCCTGGGTCTCGAAATCGATCGCGCCACGCACGTGGCGGGCACCCAGCAACACCTTGTACAGCGAATACAACTGCTTGAGGTGCGGCACCACGCCAGCGTATTCGCTACGCAGCGCCTTGGCTTCGCTGGTCTTCGGCGTTTCCAGGATGGTGCTGACCTTGTTGTAGGTCAGGCGCGCCTGGGAGTGGATCACCGCTTCGTAGAACTGGTAGTCGGTCATTTCGCCGGTTTTGGAGATGGTCATCTCGCACACCATGGCCAAACGGTCGACTTTCGGGTTCAGCGAGCACAGGCCGTTGGACAGCTGCTCAGGAAGCATCGGAATCACGCGCTCAGGGAAATACACGGAGTTGCCGCGCACCTGGGCTTCGTTATCCAGGGCCGAACCGATCTTCACGTAGCTGGACACGTCGGCAATCGCGACGAACAACTTCCAGCCGCCGGAGAACAGGCGCAGCTTGCCGGGCTTGGCTTCGCAATAGACCGCATCGTCGAAGTCGCGGGCATCTTCGCCGTCGATGGTAACGAACGGCAGATGGCGCAGATCGATGCGTTTTTCTTTATCTTTCTCTTCGACTTCCGGCTTGAGCTTGGCGGCTTCCTTGAGCACAGCCTCGGGCCAGACGTGAGGAATGTCGTAGGTGCGCAGCGCAACGTCGATTTCCATGCCCGGCGCCATGTAGTTGCCGACCACTTCAACGATATCGCCCTGTGGCTGGAAGCGCGCAGTTGGCCAATGGGTGATTTTCACCTCGACGAACTGACCCACCTTGGCGGCGCCATTACGGCCCGGGGTAATCAGCACTTCCTGCTGAACCTTCGGGTTATCCGGCACGACAAAACCGATACCGCCTTCTTCGAAGTAACGGCCAACGATGCTTTCATGGGCACGGGACACCACTTCGACAATCACGCCTTCACGGCGGCCACGACGATCCAGGCCGGACACGCGGGCCAGGGCCCGGTCACCGTCGAACACCAGGCGCATTTGTGCCGGGCTCATGAACAGGTCATCGCTGCCGTCGTCCGGGATCAGGAAACCGAAGCCGTCACGGTGACCGGCGATGCGGCCCAGGATGAGGTCGAGCTTGTCCACCGGCGCATAGGTGCCGCGCCGGGTGTAGATCAGTTGAGCGTCGCGCTCCATGGCGCGCAGACGGCGGCGCAGGGCTTCGAGCTGGTCCTCGGTGGTCAGACCGAACTCTTCGACCAACTGCTCGCGGCTAGCAGGCGAACCCCGATCGGCGAGATGCGCCAGGATCAGTTCACGGCTAGGAATAGGGTTTTCATATTTTTCCGCTTCACGAGCGGCCTCGGGATCGAGGGACTGCCAATCGGCCATTAGAGAGTTTTCACCTTGTCTATATGCGGGTTAGTTTGGCATAGGCTTAATGAAACGGGAAATTTCAAGCATCCGATAGCGTTTCCAGAATCATTTGACCTGCCTTCGAAGCCCCCGGAAAGCACCGCTCGTGAAATTTAGCGGTTTTTTTCTCCGCAGGGGTTTACAGTTAAAAACACGCTCCGTATAGTGCGCGCCATCGACGACGTACACACGTTGCCGATACTGCCCAGATGGTGAAATTGGTAGACACGCCAGCTTCAGGTGCTGGTGACCGCAAGGTCGTGGAAGTTCGAGTCTTCTTCTGGGCACCAATTCAAGCTTCAAGGTCACGACCTTGAACCTCACAGAAACCCGCGAAAGCGGGTTTTTGCGTTTCTGGCCCCTAGCTCTTCTCTCTCGCCAACCACGAACTGTAGGAGCTGCCGAGTGCAACGAGACTGCGATCTTTCCCCAGACAATTGAATCGCGAGTGAAAGATCAAAAGATCGCAGGCTTCGCCAGCTCCTACAGGCCCCATCACGAGCTTGCTCGCGATGGGGCCAGCCCAACCACCCGATCAGGCCCTGAACTGCCCCAGACTTGCCTTCAGTTGCGCCGCCAGGCTGTCCAGCACCTTGCCGCTGGCGGTGGTCTCGACCACGGCCTGGGCCGCTTTCTCAGCCTGGGCATGGATGGTTTCCACCCGCCCACGCACCGCTTGCGCGCCCTGGGCCTGATGAGCCGCCGCCTGGGTCGCCAGGCCGATGGCCGCATGCACCTGCTCGACAGACGCCTGCACCGACTGCTGCAACCGCGCGCTGTCACGCAGCACCAACAAGCCTTCGCTGGCCTGGCGCCCGGCCTGGCCGATGGCGGCCACCGCCTCGCGAGCCCCCTGCTGCAAGGCCACGATATGCGCCTGGATATCGCCCGTAGAGCTCTGGGTCTTGCTCGCCAACGCCCGCACCTCATCCGCCACCACCGCAAAACCGCGCCCGGTTTCCCCGGCCCGCGCCGCCTCGATGGCCGCGTTCAAGGCCAGCAAGTTGGTCTGCTCGGCGATGCCGTGAATCACGGTCAGCACCACTTCAATCTGTTCGCTCTGCTGCGCCAACCGCTCGATCACTTTCGCCCCGGTATCGACCTGGCCGGCCAGGGCCTCGATCAGGCCGCCGACCTTGGCCGAAGTGCGCGTGTTTTCATCGGTGGCCTGGCGGATCTCCACCACTTGCTGCAGGGCCGCCTGCATCGCCTGGCTTTCCGATTGAGCCTCGTCCGCCATTTGCGACAGCGCGCGCAGGCTCTCGGCCACTTCATCACGCTGCATCCCGGCCGCCGCATCGGCGCCGGAGTTGCGCAAGGTCATCGCACCGATTTCCACACCGGTGCGCTGGGCCACATCGCCCGCCTCACGCACGATGGGCTGCAACTTATCCACAAAGCGATTGACCGCCGAGGCCATGTCGCCGATTTCGTCCTTGCTGTTGATTTGCACGCGCTTGGTCAGGTCGCCCTCGCCCGCCGCCAGATCGTTCATGGCCGCTATCAGCAGTTTCAAGCGATTGACCACCCGACGCCCCAGCACCACGGCCAGCAACACCAACACGCCGAAGCCCACCAGCGCCAGGCCCAGGCCGATGCGCCAGCGCAATGTACCCGCAGCGTCCTGCACCGTGCTGGCGGTGTTGGTCTGCATCTGCGTGGCCGTGGTTTGGGCCGACGCCAGGCGACCGCGCATGGCGGTGGCGCTGTCAGCCGCCGCGCCCTTGAGGCTGTCGCCGACCAATTGATCGCTGCTGGCGATCAAGGCCGAGAAGCGCTGGTCCAGCGCCTTCAGGTCGGTTTCAACCGCCGCCGTGGAAACCCCCATCAAGACTTTGCCGATCTCGACGCCATTGGGGTTGATCGAAGCTTCGAGGTAATACACCGACGGATCGTTCTTCGCCGCCTCCAGCACCTTGTCCAACGCCCGCTCGCCCTTGCCTTTTTCCAGCAGCGCCTTGTTGATCGGGTTTTCCCGGTTCAGGTAGCGCGTCAGGTGCTCACCCGCGGCGTCGTCATAGATGACGAACAGTACGTTGGGATTGCGCTGGGCCCGACGGGCGAATTCAGAGAGGGTGGGCACATCGTTATCCCACATGGCACGCGGTGCAACGGAAGCCAGGAGTTGCGCCATATCATTGGCGGAATCCCTCAAGTCCTTCTCCAAGGTCCCACGCAACTGCGCCTGTTCGTCCTTCAGGCGAGCGGACAAGCCGGCATTGAGCCGCTGGCGGGTATTGGCGGACAGGCTGTCCAGGCTCGACGTGACCTCTCGCCCGGCCTGCTCCAGCTCAGCGGAAAGCTTCTGGCTGTCCACTCCCAACCGCGCGCCCAGATCGGCTTCCAACGCCGTGACGGTGCTTCGGGTCAGCGCAACGGCTACCAGCACCTGCACCAAAAGGGCGATCCCCAGGGTAACGAACACAGGCCGCAGCAAACGGCTTTGTAACAGTGAGAGAACGGCCGACACGTGAAATCCCTCTACCAAACGCCATTAATTTGATGGCACTCGGGAAAGCGGTGCCTTAATGGAGTTGCATAGCAAGTGTCGTGCCGCCCGGCAGACAGAAACGACAAAGGGCCCAACGAGGGCCCTTTGTTTTTTACATCAAAGACTTATCAGCCGAACGGATGACGCAGAACGATGGTTTCGTTGCGGTCCGGCCCCGTCGAAATAATGTCAATCGGCGCACCGACCAACTCTTCGACGCGCTTGATGTAGTTGCGCGCTGCCACAGGCAGTTCTTCCAGGGTCTTGGCACCGACGGTCGATTCGGTCCAGCCTGGCATCTGCTCGTACACCGGCTCCAGGCCGATGTAGCTGTCGGCGTCGGTCGGTGCGTCGATGACAGCGCCGTCCTGGTTCTTGTAGCCCACGCAGATGTTGATGGTTTCCAGGCCGTCCAGCACGTCCAGCTTGGTCAGGCACAGGCCCGAGATGCTGTTGACGTCGATGGCGCGACGCAGGATGACGGCATCGAACCAGCCACAACGGCGGGCACGGCCGGTGGTGGCACCGAATTCGTGGCCACGCTTGGCCAGGAAGGCACCGACGTCGTCGAACAGCTCAGTCGGGAATGGACCCGAACCGACGCGAGTGGTGTAGGCCTTGGTGATACCCAGGATGTAGTCCAGGTACATCGGGCCGAACCCCGAACCGGTGGCGATGCCGCCGGCAGTGGTGTTGGAGCTGGTGACGTACGGGTAGGTACCGTGGTCGATATCCAGCAACGAACCCTGGGCACCCTCGAACATGATGTCCTTGCCGGCGCGACGCAGCTCGTGCAGCTCGGCGGTGACGTCGAGCATCATCGGCTTGAGCAGCTCGGCGTATTCCATGCACTCGTCCAGGGTCTTCTGGAAGTCGATGGCCGGTTCTTTGTAGTAATTGACCAGGACGAAGTTGTGGTAGTCCAGCAACTCACCCAGCTTGGCGGCGAAACGCTCACGGTGGAACAGGTCACCGATGCGCAGGCCACGACGGGCCACCTTGTCTTCGTAGGCCGGGCCGATGCCACGACCGGTGGTGCCGATCTTCAGCTCGCCACGGGCCTTTTCACGGGCCTGGTCCAGCGCCACGTGATAGGACAGGATCAACGGGCAGGACGGGCTGATACGCAGGCGCTCGCGCACCGGTACGCCTTTTTCTTCCAGCTTGATGATTTCCCGCAGCAGGGCATCGGGCGCAACCACCACACCGTTGCCGATCAGGCACTGGACGCCTTCGCGCAGCACGCCCGACGGAATCAGGTGCAGGACGGTTTTTTCACCGTCGATCACCAAGGTGTGGCCTGCGTTGTGGCCACCCTGGTAGCGCACTACGGCGGCAGCATGTTCGGTCAGCAGATCAACGATCTTGCCTTTGCCCTCATCACCCCACTGGGTGCCCAGGACTACGACATTCTTACCCATAACACTTGTCCTCATTCGCGCAAACTTGGTGCCGGCCACGGCCGGCGGGAAAACTCAAGAAGCCAGCGGCAATACTTGCCAAAGCCCGTTCTGCTGAATCAATTGCCGGTCGCAGTCCGCTTCACGGGCGGCGGCCAAAGGCTGCCCAGGCAAGGCCTGGACGACACGCTGACCCTCACTGCGCAACTGACAGACTGCCTGCCAGAGTGCCGCATCCGTACTGTCAGGCATCCAGATACCGCCAGACGGTAGCTCGACTTCAGCACGCCCCAGGGTCACCAGGGTTTTCAAATCGGTAGAGAAGCCGGTCGCCGGACGGGCGCGACCGAAGTCGGCACCGATGTCGTCATAACGGCCGCCCTGGGCAATGGACTGGCCCACGCCCGGCACGAACACGGCGAACACGACGCCGGTGTGATAGTGATAACCGCGCAACTCGCCCAGGTCGAAATACAGCGGCAACTCGGGGAAACGCACCGACAGACGCTCGGCAATCGCCAGCAAATCGTCCAGCGCAGCCAATACCGGCGCCGGCGCATGGGCCAGGCGCTCACGGGCTGCGGCCAATACTTCACGCCCGCCGCACAGGTCCACCAGTGCCCGCAGCATGCCCGACAGATCGGCCGGCAGGCCCTCGGTCAGGCTGATGACTTCGTCGATGGCCTTGCGTTGCAGGGCATCGAACAGCTGTTGCTCCACTTCGCCGGACAAACCGGCCGCACGGGCCAGGCCGCGATAGATGCCGACATGCCCCAGGTCCATGTGGACATCAGGCACGTCAGCCAGTTGCAGCATGGCCAACATCAGGCTGATGACTTCCACGTCGCTGCTCGGGCTGGCATCGCCATACAACTCGGCGCCCAGCTGGATCGGGCTGCGCGAAGATGACAAGGCTCGCGGCTGGGCATGCAGCACGCTGCCGGCGTAGCACAGGCGGCTCGGGCCTTCACGGCGCAGGGTATGGGCGTCGATACGCGCCACTTGCGGCGTGATATCGGCACGAAAGCCCATCTGCCGACCCGACTGTGGGTCGATCACCTTGAAGGTGCGCAGATCCAGGTCCTGACCCGCGCCGGTGAGCAGGGATTCCAGGTACTCGATATGCGGGGTGACGACGAACTCGTAACCCCAGCTCTGGAACAGATCCAACACCTGCCGACGCGCTACTTCGATACGCGCAGCTTCCGGTGGCAGTACTTCTTCGATGCCATCTGGCAGCAGCCAGCGGTCTACCGTTGCCATTACGCCATTCCCCTATGGTCCGGGCGGCCAGCCCTCGGGCAAGCCTTGAGTGAAGCAGAAAATACTTGGCCCACGCGCAAAACACGCGCATGAGCGACGTGACGAACGGCCAGCAATCGGCCTCGCCCAGCACTTTCCTCGAAAAACCTGTCGAGTCGTTCAACCCGACGCCTGCAACCAAAACCACAATCAAACGTGCAGACGCAAAAAAGCCGGGAATTTCCCGGCTGCCGCATCATACACACGTTTTCCCAAAGGATCACCCCGCCCGACGCTTTAGCCGCCGGGCGGAGTGCTTCAGGTCAACGCCGCATCAAGGCTTGGACTTTTCCAGGTAGTGGAAGAAGTCGCTGCTTGGGTCCAGGACCATGACGTCGGATTTGTTCGCGAAGCTTTCACGGTAGGCACGCAGGCTACGGTAGAACGCGTAGAACTCCTGATCCTGGCCATAAGCCTTGGAGTAGATCGCAGCGGCCTGGGCATCGCCATCACCCCGGACCTCTTCCGATTCACGATAGGCTTCGGCCAGCAGTACGCGGCGTTGGCGATCGGCGTCGGCACGGATGCCTTCGGCCAGCTCGTTACCCTTAGCGCGGTGCTCACGGGCTTCACGCTCGCGCTCGGTGCTCATCCGCTCGAACACGCTGCGGTTCACTTCCTTCGGCAGGTCGATGGCCTTGACCCGGACATCGACCACTTCGATACCCAGCTCTTTTTCCGCCATCGTATTCAGCGAACGGGTGATGTCGGCCATGAGCGCATCACGCTCGCCGGATACCACTTCATGCAACGTGCGCTTACCAAACTGGTCACGCAGGCCCGATTCCAGACGACGGGACAGACGCTCGTCGGCGATCTGCTTCAGGCCCGAGGTCGCGGTGTAGAAGCGCTCGGCATCCTTCACGCGCCACTTGGCATAGGCATCCACCATCACGGCTTTCTTTTCCAGCGTCAGGAAGCGTTGCGTCGGCGCATCCAGCGTCATCAGGCGGGCGTCGAACTTGCGCACCTTGTTGACGTACGGCACCTTCACATGCAGCCCCGGCTGGACATCAGCCTGGACCACGCGACCGAATTGCAGCAACACCGCGCGCTCGGTCTGAGCCACGATGTAGAAGCAGTTCCAGGCAGCGATCGCCACGACGACACCGACAATAAGGGCGATCAGCGATTTATTGCTCATCAGCGACTCTCCCTGGTACGTGCTTGCTGTTGTTGCAGGTCCGCCGCCGCACGGGTGCCGACCTCATTACCGGCCGCCGCCGAACTGGCCGGTGGCGTGCTGGTGTTGCGACCGCTCTCGACCATCTTGTCCAGCGGCAGGTACAGCAGATTGCTCTGGCCGTTCTTGTTGCCGGTCACGAGGACCTTGCTGGTGTTGCTGAAGACTTCCTGCATGGTGTCCAGGTACAGACGCTGGCGGGTCACTTCAGGGGCCTTGCGATACTCGGCCACCAGCTTGGTGAAGCGATCGGCCTCACCCTTGGCACGGGAGACCACCTCATCGCGGTAACCGTTGGCATCCTCGATGATGCGCTGGGCCTGGCCACGAGCTTCCGGCACGACGCCGTTGGCATAGGTTTCAGCCTGGTTGCGCGAACGCTGCTCGTCTTCACGGGCACGGATCACGTCGTCGAAGGCTTCCTGGACCTCACGCGGTGCCGCTGCGCTCTGGACGTTGACCTGGGTGACGGTGATACCGGTGCGATAGGTATCGAGGAACCGTTGCAGGCGCTCCTTGATTTCACTGGCCATCAGTTCACGACCTTCGGTCAGCACCTGGTCCATGGCGGTGGAACCCACCACATGGCGCAGGGCACTTTCGGTCGCGTGCTGCAGGCTGGTTTCCGGCTGGTCGACGTTCAGCACGAAGTCCTGCAGGTTGGTGATCTTGTATTGCACGGTCAGCGGCACCTCGACGATATTCTCGTCTTCGGTCAGCATCTGGCCCTGCTTGGTGTACGCCCGCTCACGCGTGACGTTCTCCATGAACTTCTGGTCGATCGGCGGAAAATAGATGTTCAGGCCCGGACCAACCGTCTCGTAGTACTTGCCAAAGCGCAGCACCACGGCTTGCTCCTGCTCGTCCACGACATAGACCGCGCTGTACAGCCAGACAGCCGCCAGCACGACGAGACCGATGCCGAGCAGGCCGAAACCGCCGCCCTTGCCCGAACGACCGCCCCCCTCGTCACCGCGTTTTTTACCACCACCGAACAAACCGTTCAGGCTTTCCTGCAGCTTTCGGAAGGCCTCGTCGAGATCCGGCGGCCCCTTGCGGTCGCCGTTGTTACGACGCTTGCCACCCCAAGGATCCTGATTATTCGAGTTGCCACCCGGCTCATTCCAAGCCATAGCGCTCTCCATCTGATAAAGCAAAGACGCACCCACGGCGCGCCGACCAATGCTACAGAATGCCTGACACCGCTTTCTCAGGCTTTTATTGCAAAGTGTGTTGCTCGATGAATTCCATCGGTTGCAGCCCTTCGCGACTGACCAGTCGGTTGAGCTCCGTCCGAGGCAGGCGAACAGCCAGCAGGCAGACACCTTCTTCGTCGTGTTCTTCTTTTTGCACGGCCCCCAGCTCGAAAAACTGCGCACGCAGCCGGGCGAAACGTTGTGGCAATTTCAGGGTGCCGACAAACAGATCGCTGCCCAACAGTTCGGCCACGGCCTGCTTGAGCAGGTCCAGGCCGGTGCCATCGCGGGCCGACAGCCAGACCCGTTGCGGCTTGCCATCGGCATCGCGCTGGATCTGCGGCTCCACGCCTTCGAGCAAATCGAGTTTGTTGTATACCTCGAGGATCGGCAAGTCCTGGGCTCCGATCTCGCCCAGCACCACCATCACCTGCTCGATCTGCAGCATCCGGTCCGGCTCGGCGGCATCGATCACGTGCAGCAGCAGGTCGGAGTTGCTCGACTCTTCGAGCGTAGCCCGGAAAGCCTCGACCAGTTTATGCGGCAGGTGACGGATAAAGCCCACGGTGTCGGCCAGCACGATCGGCCCGAGGTCGTCCAGGTCGAGCCGGCGCAGGGTCGGGTCGAGTGTGGCGAACAACTGGTCGGCGGCGTAGACGTCGGATTGGGTGACATTGTTGAACAGGGTCGATTTGCCGGCGTTGGTATAGCCCACCAGTGAAACCGTCGGGATATCCGCGCGCTTGCGACCACGTCGCGACTGCTCGCGCTGGCTGCGGACCTTTTCCAGCCGCCCCTTGATCTGGCGCAGGCGAATCCGCAACAGGCGTCGGTCGGTTTCCAGCTGGGTTTCACCCGGGCCGCGCAGGCCGATACCGCCTTTCTGCCGCTCGAGGTGAGTCCAGCCGCGGACCAGCCGCGTACTCATGTGCTCAAGCTGGGCCAGTTCGACCTGAAGCTTGCCTTCATGGGTGCGGGCGCGCTGGGCGAAGATATCGAGGATCAGCCCCGTGCGGTCGATCACGCGACACTCGAAGACACGTTCGAGGTTACGTTCCTGACTGGGCGTGAGGATGTGATTGAAAATCACCAGATCGACCTGCTCGGCCTTGACCAGGTCGCGCAACTCCTCGACCTTGCCACTGCCGATCAGGAACTTGGCGGTTGGCCGATGACGCGGCACGTTGAAAAACGCGACGGTCTCGGCGCCGGCCGAAAGTGCCAATTCCTGAAACTCCTGCGGATCTTCGCGCGCCTCAGGGTCCTGTCCATCCAAGTGAACGAGAATGGCCCGTTCACCACCACCGTGGCGCTCAAAGAACAAAGGAGGCTCCTATCAGGCGTTACCCGGTTCAGCGTCACCGCCTTCGGATTCGGTTGCGCTAGGCAGACGAATTGGACGAACTGGCACCACTGTCGAGATCGCGTGCTTGTAGACCATCTGGCTGACGGTGTTTTTCAGAAGGATGACGAACTGGTCGAAAGACTCGATCGTGCCTTGCAGTTTGATCCCGTTGACCAGATAGATGGACACCCCAACTTTCTCTTTACGTAAAGTGTTCAAGTAAGGGTCTTGTAGCGAATGCCCTTTTGACATGTGCCGCACTCCTTTAAGGATCAATTATAAAAATCGGAATCAGATGGCTTGGGCCGTCACACCCCCAAGGATAGACGGCAATTGCAAGGACTCAGCTCAATATGGAGATGGTCCCGAGGTATTTCAAGGCGCGTGGCAGATTGTCGCAATCGAGACTGTCGAGCCAATGCAGGTCAGTCCAGCTGCGCAGCCAGGTGAACTGGCGTTTCGCCAATTGGCGCGTGGCAATGATCCCACGCTCCCGCATCTCGGCTGACGTCAGCTTGCCGTCCAGGTAATCCCAGACTTGTCGATAACCTACCGCACGTATAGACGGCAACCCGGCATGCAGGTCACTTCGCTCACGCAGGGCTACGACCTCGTCTATGAACCCCTGTTCCAACATTAGTGTGAATCTTTGTTCAATTCGCCGATGCAGCACTTGCCGGTTCGCCGGAGCGATGGCCAGATTCGCGACAGTATAGGGCAATTGTTGCAGTCCCGAAGCGGCTGCTTCAGTACTTTGCGCAGATTGTCGCTGGCGCAGGGCGGTCATGCTCTGGCCGCTGACCCGATAAACCTCCAGGGCCCGACTGAGCCGCTGCGGGTCATTGGGGTGAATACGCGCCGCCGACTGCGGGTCGATGACCGCCAATTGCTCGTGCAGGGCCTGCCAGCCCAGGCGCGCGGCCTCTTCTTCGATCTGCGCGCGCACCTCGGGATCGGCCGCCGGCATGTCCGCCAGCCCGTCGACCAAGGCCTTGTAATACAGCATCGTTCCGCCCACCAGCAGCGGGATCTTGCCCCGTGCGGTGATTTCGGCCATGGCCTGGAGTGCATCGCGCCGGAAATCGGCCGCCGAATAAGCCTCGGCCGGGTCCAGGATGTCGATCAGCCGGTGGGGAAATTCGGCCAGCAGTTCTTTTGACGGCTTGGCGGTGCCGATGTCCATGCCCCGATAGACCAGGGCCGAATCGACACTGATCAACTCGCAGGGCAGGACCTTGGTCAATTCGATAGCCAGGTCGGTCTTGCCGGCGGCGGTCGGCCCCATCAGGAAAATCGCGGGTGGCAACGGGCTCATCAACGACCGCGCAGGAACAGTTTGTCCAGGTCGTCCAGGCCCAGTTGGGTCCAGGTCGGCCGGCCATGGTTGCATTGACCGCTGCGTTCGGTGTTTTCCATGTCCCGCAGCAGACCGTTCATTTCCGGCAGGGCCAGGCGCCGGTTGGCGCGGATCGCGCCGTGGCAGGCCATGGTGCCGAGCAGTTCGTTCAGGTGCGCCTGGATCCGGTCGCTGGTGCCGTACTCCATCAAGTCCGCCAGCACGTCGCTGACCAGGCGATTGGCCTCGGCCTGCTTCAGCAAGGCCGGGATCTGGCGGATCGCCAGGGTTTCCGGGCCCAGGCGCTGCAATTCGAAGCCCAGGCGCTGGAACCAGGCCACATGTTCTTCGGCACAATCGGCTTCGCGTTGGCTGACGGCCAGGGACTCGGGCACCAACAGCGGCTGGCCGCTCAGGCCTTCGCTGGCCATGGCGATTTTCAGCCGCTCGTACATGATCCGCTCATGGGCGGCGTGCATGTCCACCAGCACCAGGCCTTGGGCATTTTCCGAGAGGATATAGATGCCTTTGAGTTGCGCCAGGGCATAGCCCAGCGGCGGGATATCGCCCTGGCCGTCGGGCAGCGCCGCCGCACTGGTTTCCGGCAAAGGCTTGAAGAACTCGCGATAGGCCGCCTGGGCCTCGGCTGCCGGCACGTTGGATTGCGGGCGCGGGGTGTATTGATACTGATAGCCGCTGCCAGCGCCGCTGCCGGCCGTGTTGTAGCTGGGCTGAGGCTGGGGTTGCTCCAGCAGCGCATTGGCCGCCAGGCGCATTTCGCCCTGGGGACCGAACTCACCGGCATCCAGCCCTGTCGGCCGGACCATGCCAGCCACCGCCGCCGGAGCCGCCAACTGATCTTCCGGACGCACATCGCCCAGGGCACGGTGCAGGGTGCCATAGAGGAAATCGTGGACCATGCGCCCGTCACGGAAACGCACCTCATGCTTGGTCGGGTGCACGTTGACGTCCACCACTGCCGGATCGACCTCGAAAAACAGCACGAAAGTCGGATGCCGGCCATTGAACAGCACATCACGATAGGCCTGGCGCACCGCGTGGGCCACCAGCTTGTCGCGCACCGCCCGGCCGTTCACGTAGAAATATTGCAGGTCCGCCTGGCTGCGGGAGAACGTTGGCAAGCCGACCCACCCCCACAGGTGCAAGCCGTTGCGCTCCACCTCGATGGGCAAGGCCTGCTCCAGGAACCCCGCACCGCACACCGCGCCCACGCGCCGGGCGCGGGCGGCATCGTCGTGGGCCTCGTGCAGGCTGAGGATGGTCTTGCCGTTGTGGCGCAAATGGAACGCCACGTCAAAACGCGCCAGGGCCAGGCGCTTGATGACTTCTTGCAGGTGATCGAATTCAGTCTTCTCGGCCTTGAGAAACTTGCGTCGGGCCGGGGTGTTGAAGAACAAGTCGCGCACTTCCACCGAAGTGCCCACCGGATGGGCCGCGGGCTGGACGCGAGATGCCATGTCGCGGCCTTCGGTCTCGACCTGCCAGGCCTGCTCGGCATCGCGGGTGCGGGAGGTGAGGGTCAGGCGCGACACCGAACTGATGGACGCCAGCGCCTCGCCCCGGAAGCCCAGGCTCATGACCCGCTCGAGGTCTTCCAGGTCGCGGATCTTGCTGGTGGCATGACGCGCCAGGGCCAGCGGCAGGTCGTCAGAGGGAATTCCGCCACCGTCATCGCGCACCCGCAGCAGCTTGACGCCGCCCTGCTCGACATCCACATCGATGCGCCGGGCCCCGGAGTCGAGGCTGTTCTCCAGCAGTTCCTTGATGACCGACGCCGGACGCTCGACCACTTCACCGGCGGCGATCTGGTTCGCCAGCCGAGGGCTGAGCAGTTCGATGCGGGCGGTGTTGCCGATCACTTCGTCACTCATTGCTTGGCCGCCACTTCATTGCCCGGAATGGTCAGGGTCTGGCCAATCTTGAGCTCATCGCTCTTGAGATTGTTGGCGCTGCGCAAGGTGGCGGGCGACACCTGGTAGCGCACGGCAATCATCGCCAGGGTTTCGCCCGGGTTGACGCGGTGATCCCGCGGCCCCTGGGCGATCTTGCCGGAGTCCCGCAGCCAGGCGATGTAGGTGCCCGGCGGTGGGTTCTGCTGGAAGAACTGCCGTACGCCGCTGCTGATGGAGCGGGCCAGGGCCTGCTGATGGCTCGACGTCGACAGTTTCGAGGCTTCGTTGGCGTTGGAAATGAACCCGGTTTCCACCAGGATCGACGGGATGTCCGGCGACTTGAGCACCATGAACCCGGCCTGTTCGACGCGCTGCTTGTGCAGCGGCGTGACGCGACCGATGTTGCTCAAGACCTTCTGGCCGACGTTCAGGCTGGAGGTCAACGAGGCGGTCATCGACAAGTCGAGCAGGACGCCGGCGAGCATCCGGTCCTTGTCGTCGAGGCTGACGTTGCCGGCACCGCCGATCAGGTCCGAGCGGTTTTCAGTGTCGGCCAGCCAACGGGCGGTCTCGGACGTCGCGCCACGGTCGGACAGAGCAAACACCGAGGCCCCGAACGCTGCCGCCGAAGGCGCGGCGTCGGCGTGAATGGAGACGAACAGGTCGGCGCCTTTCTTGCGGGCGATTTCGGTGCGTCCGCGCAAGGGAATGAAATAGTCGCCGGTGCGGGTCAGTTCGGCGCGGAAGCCTTTCATGCCGTTGACCTGGCGCTGCAATTCACGGGCGATGGACAGCACCACGTCTTTTTCACGTTGCCCGCGCGAGCCCGAGGCGCCCGGGTCTTCGCCACCATGACCGGCGTCGATCACCACGATGATGTCGCGCTTGCCGGCCGGGGCCGGTGGCAGTTTGAGCGCAGGCTCGGTCGGGGTCACCGGCACCGCTGGCACCGTGGCCACATTGGTTGGCGGCGGTGGCGGTGGCTCGGCATCGGCCGGGTTGTCGAACAGGTCCACCACCAGCCGGTTGCCGTACTGGGCGTTGGGGGCCAGGGTGAAGCTCTTCGGGGTCACGGCTTTTTTCAGGTCGATGACCACCCGCAGGTCGGTCGGCGTACGCTGGGCCGAACGCATGGCGGTGATCGGCGTGTTGGCGGTAGCGACATTCAGCGGCGCCCCCAGGGTCGCGCCGTTGATGTCGATCACCAGGCGATCCGGGGCGGTCAGGGTGAATACGCTGTGCTGCACCGGCCCCGTCAGGTCAAACACCAGCCGAGTGTTGTCCGGCGCCCGCCAGAGGCGAACGCTGTTGACCTTTGTCTCGGCCACAGCATCGACGGCCAGTGCCGTAAGCAACAGTCCTACGACAGCAACCACCGCGCGAAAGCGCATACCAAACCCCATCATCAATTAGTTTTCCAATGCCAAAGCGGCACACCACGACTCACCACGGGAGCCTTGCGGCGTCAGTTTCAGCGAACGCCCGCCGTTCTGCGCGCCAATGGTAATGGTCAGGTCGGGCTTTGGCAAAAAGCCTGCACCCTTCTGGGGCCATTCGATCAGGCACAAGGCGTCATCTTCGAAATAATCGCGGATACCGAGGAATTCCAGCTCCTCGGGATCCACCAATCGATACAGGTCGAAATGGAAGGCGCGAATGTTGCCGATCTCATAGGGCTCGACCAGGGTGAACGTCGGGCTCTTGACTGAACCGACGTGCCCGAGGCCGCGAATGATGCCACGGGACAAGGTGGTTTTCCCCGCGCCGAGGTCGCCTTCGAGAAAAATCAGGCCGTGGCCGGCGGTGATCTGCGCGATGCGGGCGCCAAATTGTGTCATGGCTTGTTCGTCCGCCACGTACAGGGTTACTTCAGACACGGTGAATGCTCCTCCAACAACTGACGAATGGCCGGGATCAGATCGGTCGCCGCCAATCCCCGGCCCGAGCGACCGACCTGGGCACCGGCACTGGCATGCAGCCAGACCGCCAGGCACGCGGCCTCGAAGCCTTCCATGCCCTGGGCCAGCAAGGCCCCGACCACACCGGCCAGCACATCCCCCAGACCGGCGGTGGCCATGGCCGGATGGCCCTGGCAGCAAACCGCCAGGCGACCGTCCGGGCTGGCAATCAGGCTGCCGGCGCCCTTGAGGATCACCGTGGCGCTGTATTTCTGGCTCAAGGCATGGGCCGCCGCCGGGCGTTCGGCCTGCACCTGGGCGGTGGATATCTCCAACAGGCGCGCCGCCTCGCCCGGGTGCGGGGTGATGACGCACTGCTCAGGCAAACGGACATCGCCGCTGCTCAGCAGGTTCAGTGCATCGGCATCCCATACT
This sequence comes from Pseudomonas sp. NFACC14, assembly GCF_900106885.1. Taxonomy (NCBI): domain Bacteria; kingdom Pseudomonadati; phylum Pseudomonadota; class Gammaproteobacteria; order Pseudomonadales; family Pseudomonadaceae; genus Pseudomonas; species Pseudomonas sp. NFACC14. The sequence goes on along the minus strand of NZ_FNOA01000016.1, from coordinate 23,866 downwards.
TGCGGCAGTGGCGCATTGGCCGCCGTCGACAGCAGGCTGCGCCCCCAGGCCGCCTGGCCCAGGCCCGGCCCGACCACCAGCACGCTGGCCTGTTGGAGCAAGCCCATCAATTGGTTCGCCGAATGGGTGCCCTGCACCATCACTTCCGGTAAACGCATCAGCGCGGCGGACACATGCTCACTGCGGGTCGCCAGCGAAACCATGCCCGCACCGCAGCGCAGGGCGCTTTCGGCACTCATCTGGATAGCGCCGCCGAAGCCGCGGTCGCCGCCAATCAACAACACATGACCAAACTTGCCCTTGTGGGAAGTGGCGGCACGAGGTGACAGACGAGGCAGATTGTGGGGCAGGAGCAATCGGGCACAGACTGGTGCCGTTTCAACGATATCCGGGTCGGCGTGCAGGTCATTGAACACCAGCTCACCGACCCGGTCCGCCGCCTCGCCAGTGAACAACCCCAGTTTCAAGCCAATGAAGGTCACGGTCAGGTCGGCCGCCACCGCCGTGCCCAGCACCCGGCCGGTGTCGGCGCACAACCCCGAAGGGATATCCACCGCCGCGACCGGCAGGCCGCTGACGTTGATCGTATCGATGGCCTGCACATAAGGCTCGCGCACATCGCCATTCAGGCCGGTGCCGAGCAGCGCGTCCAGCAACACGCCGCGCAACTCGGCCTCATCCGACCACGGCTCCATCGGCACGCCCACCGCCACGGCCTCGGCATGGGCATTGGCGGCGTCCCCCTGCAATCGCCGGGGCTCGCCCACCGTCAGCACCCGCACCGACCAGCCGGCGCGCCGGGCCAGGGTCGCGACCAGGTAGCCATCGCCGGCATTGTTGCCATGGCCAGCCAACACGGTCAGCTCGCGTGCGTCAGGCCAGCGTCGGACGATCGCTCGCCAGGTGGCGCGGGCAGCACGCTGCATCAATTCGAAACCGGCGGTGCCTGCCGCGATCAGTTGAGCATCGAGGGCCCGGACCTGCGCGGCGCTGTACAGCGCGTCGGGAAAATCATCTTTAGTGTGCGGCATGCGTCTTCGGGCTCCGATGTCTGGCAGAATTATACGCATCTCAGCTCCGGTTTCTCTCGCCTCATGCCTGCCATTCCCACAGACCTCCCCGCCCTCGCCCAATCCATCAAGGAATGGGGCCGCGAGCTGGGTTTCCAGCAAGTCGGCATCAGCGGCCTGGACCTGGCCGAGCATGAACAACACCTGCAACGCTGGCTCGAAGCCGGCTACCACGGCGAAATGGACTATATGGGCGCCCATGGCAGCAAACGCTCGCACCCCGAGGAACTGGTGCCGGGCACGCTGCGGGTGGTTTCCCTGCGCATGGATTACTTGCCGGGCGATACGCAAATGGCGCAATTGCTCGGCCAACCGGAAAAAGCCTACGTCTCGCGTTATGCGTTGGGCCGCGATTACCACAAATTGATCCGTAAACGCGTGCAGCAATTGGCGGAAAAAATTCAGGCGGTCATCGGTCCCTTTGGCTACCGCGCCTTTGTCGACAGCGCACCGGTGCTGGAAAAAGCCATCGCCGAACAGGCCGGCCTGGGCTGGATCGGTAAAAACACCCTGGTGTTGAACCGCAAGGCCGGCAGCTATTTTTTCCTGAGCGAGCTGTTTGTCGACCTGCCGCTGCCCGTCGACCCGCCCCACGGCACCGAACATTGTGGAAAATGCACCGCATGCCTGGACATCTGTCCTACGAATGCCTTCGTCGGCCCTTACGTGCTCGATGCTCGCCGTTGTATTTCCTACCTGACCATCGAGCTGAAAAGCGCCATTCCTGAAGAGCTGCGGCCACTGATCGGCAACCGGGTGTTCGGCTGTGACGACTGCCAGATCGTCTGCCCTTGGAACCGCTTTGCCCGCCCCTCCGGGGAAAGCGACTTCAAGCCGCGGCACAACCTGGACAATGCCGGGCTGGCCGAGCTGTTCATGTGGGACGAAGAGAAATTCCTCAGCAGCACCGAGGGTTCACCGTTGCGCCGTGCCGGTTACGAGCGCTGGCTGCGCAACCTGGCGGTGGGCCTGGGCAATGCGCCGTCAACCATTCCCGTGCTGCAAGCGCTGGAGGCGCGGCGCGACTATCCCTCGGAACTGGTACGCGAGCACGTGGCGTGGGCGTTGCGCCAACATGCCGAGCGTCAGACCTCGTCGTTGTAGACGAACTTCGGCATTTCCCAGTGAAAGCGAATCGCCAGGAGCCGCAGCAGGAAACCGCCGAACAAGGTGATGAGGATCGCCTGCTCGTTCGGCAATTGCAGGAAGACACACAGCAGATAACACCACGCCGCGGCAAACGAGACGCTGGCGTAGAGTTCGCGACGGAAGATCAGCGGAATATCGTTGCAGAAGATGTCCCGGAGGATGCCACCGAACACCCCGGTGATCACCCCACTGACCGACGCCACCAGCATGCCATGGCCCATTTCCAGGGCCGTCATGCAGCCGATCAGGGTAAACGCCACCAGGCCCACGGCGTCGAGCACCAGGAATAGCGAGCGCAAGTGGCGCATCCAGCGCGCCAGGAACACCGTCAGCATCGCCGCCGCGGTGGTCAGCACCAAGTACTCAGGGTGCTTGACCCAGGTGAGCGGGTAATGACCGAGCAACACATCGCGCACCGAGCCGCCCCCCAACGCCGTGACACAGGCAATCAGCACCACGCCAAACCAGTCCATGCCCCGCCTTCCGGCGGACAAGGCGCCGGTCATGGCTTCGGCGGTGATGGCGATCAGATAAAGCATCAGCAACATTGATGACGATCCTTGCAGGAGAACAAGCCCGTAGGAGCTGCCGAGCAAAGCGAGGCTGCGATCTTTTCCCAGCCAATTGAGCCGCAAGCGAACGCTCAGCGGATCTACATCAAAAGATCGCAGCCTTCGGCAGCTCCTACATGGGACAGGCTTCAGAACTTGATGAAATGCTTGCGGTAATGCTGCAACTCGGCGATGGACTCGCGGATGTCGTCCAGGGCCAGGTGGGTGCTGCCCTTCTGGAAACTGTCGCGCACTTCTGGTGCCCAGCGGGCGGCCAGCTCCTTGAGGGTGGAGACGTCCAGGTTGCGGTAGTGGAAGTAGCTTTCCAGGGATTTCATGTGGGTATAGAGGAAGCGACGATCCTGGCAGATGCTGTTGCCGCAGATCGGCGACTTGCCCTTGGGCACCCATTGTTCCAGGAAAGCGAGGGTCTGGGCCTCGGCCTCGGCCATGCTGATCCTGCTCTCGCGCACCCGCTGGGTCAGGCCCGAGCCGCCGTGCTGGCGGGTGTTCCATTCGTCCATGCCGGCCAGGACTTCGTCGCTGTGGTGGATCGCGATCACCGGGCCTTCGGCCAGGGTGTTGAGGTCGCTGTCGGTGACGATGGTGGCCATTTCGATGATGACGTCGGTGTCAGGGTTCAGACCGGTCATTTCCAGGTCGATCCAGATCAGGTTCTGCGGGTTTTGCATAGGGAAGCTCCTCGGCGTAGCCACGCAGTTTAGCTTAGGCAGGCCCTTGGGCGTGCTAAACTCGCCGCCGTTTTACCCTATTCGCTGCATTTCTTCATACGGAACACCCATGGCCAAACGCCAACTCAATCGTCGTCAGAACTGGCGCATCGAAAAGATCCAGGGCGAGCGCGCCGCCCGCGCCGCCAAACGCGAATCCAGTGCTGTCGAAGCCCTGGAGGGTGGCGACCTGGGCCCTGAACAGACCGGCCTGGTGATCGCCCACTTCGGCGTGCAGGTCGAGGTCGAGGCCCTGGAAGGCGAACTGGCCGGCCAGGTGTTCCGCTGCCACTTGCGCGCCAACCTGCCGGCGCTGGTGACGGGCGACCAGGTGGTCTGGCGGGCCGGCAACCAAGGCATCGGCGTGATCGTCGCGCAGTTGCCGCGCCATACCGAGCTGTGCCGGCCGGACAGCCGAGGCCAGCTCAAGCCCGTGGCCGCCAACGTCGACATGATCGTCATTGTGTTCGCTCCGTTGCCCGAGCCTCACGCCAACCTGATCGACCGTTACCTGGTGGCCGCCGAACACGCGGGTATCCGCCCGTTGTTGCTGCTCAACAAGTTCGACCTGATCGACGAACACAACGCCCCGGCGCTGAACGCCCTGCTGGCGGTCTATCGGGATCTGGGTTACCCGGTACTGGAAGTCTCGGCCCATCACGGCAACGGCATGGAGCAGTTGCAACAGCAGCTGGACGGGCGCATCAGTGTGTTCGTCGGCCAGTCTGGCGTGGGCAAGTCTTCCCTGGTCAACAGCCTGCTGCCGGACGTCGAGACGCGCGTCGGGCCGTTGTCCGAGCTGTCCGGCCAGGGCACCCACACCACCACCACCGCGCGGCTGTTCCACTTCCCTGGCGGCGGTGAATTGATCGACTCGCCGGGTATCCGCGAATTCGGCCTGGGCCACGTCAGCCGGGCCGATGTCGAAGCCGGGTTCATCGAGTTCAACGAGCTGATCGGCACCTGCCGCTTCCGCGACTGCAAGCACGACCGCGAACCCGGTTGCGCCCTGCTCAAGGCCCTGGAAGAAGGTCGCGTGCATCAGCAACGGATGAACAGCTACCGCTCGATCATCGCCAGCCTGCCGGAAAACGGTTACTGACAACGAGTTACCAGCAATTGCGCAGGAATGTAGGAGCTGACGAGTGCAACGAGGCTGCGATCTTTCCCCTGACACTTGAATCTCAAGCGAAAGATCGCAGCCTTCGGCAGCTCCTACCCCGGCGGCGCGGCCGGCTTGGGCGCGGCATCGTCGAACAGGTTCAGCCGCTCGCGCAGCTCATGGGCCGGTACGGGTTGCTTGTCCGCCGGCAACGCATTCGGATCGACCGCCGCGCCAGGTGTGGAGGTCGGAGCAGGCGCTTCACCCGGCGCACCCTCGCCCGGCACCGGATCGGGTGCCGGATCGTCGGTTTGCGAACCCTCGATGGCTTTCTGCGCCTTCTTGGTCAATACCACGATATCGATACGCCGGTTGACCGGGTTGAACGGGTCCTTGCGGTCGAACAGCGCCGAAGACGCATAACCGACCACCCGCGCCACCTGCTCGTCCGGATAGCTGCCGGCCACCAGGGCGCGACGGGCCGCGTTGGCGCGGTTGGCGGACAGCTCCCAGTTACCGTAGTCACCCTTGCCAATGTAGGGTTTGGCATCGGTATGACCACTGATGCTGATCTTGTTCGGCACCGCCTTGATGGTGTCGGCCATGGCCAACAGGATGTCCTCGAAATACGGCTTCAGGCGCGCGCTGCCGGAATCGAACATCGGCCGGTTCTCGGCGTCCATGATCTGGATGCGCAAGCCGTTCGGGGTGATTTCGAACAGGATCTGGTCCTTGAATTTCTGCAGTTGCGGGTTCTCTTCGACCTTGTTCTGCAGTTCCTGCAACAGCAGTTCCAGGCGCTCGCGCTCGACCTGTTCGGCCATGCCTTCGACCTGCTCGGAATCCACCGTCACCTTGTCAGGCTGGGGCTGGGACTTGACCTCGGGGTTGAGGGTGTTTTCCGGGGCCAGGGTCGGCGAGCCGCCCAGGTCGATGATGTAGGGCGTGCCACTTTCGGAAAAGCCGACCGGGTCCTTGAAGTAACCGGCGATGGCGATCTTCTGCTCCGGGGTCGCCGTGGACAGCAACCACAGCACCAGGAAGAAAGCCATCATCGCCGTGGCGAAGTCGGCAAAGGCAATTTTCCAGGCACCGCCATGGTGCCCGCCGGCAATGCGCTTGACGCGCTTGACGATGATCGGCTGGTTATTTTCCATGATTTAGCGACCGCGAACCGCTTGTTCCAGCTCGGCGAAGCTTGGACGGTGTGCCGGGTACAGGACCTTGCGACCGAACTCTACCGCCAATGATGGCGGCATGCCCGAGGCCGAGGCCACCAGGGACGCCTTGATGGCTTCATAGACATTGAGTTCTTCCTTGGCATCGTGGGCCAGGCAGTGGGCCAGCGGGCCGAAGAAACCATACGCCGCCAAAATACCGAAGAAGGTACCCACCAATGCCGCCCCCACGTGCAGGCCGATGGACTTCTGGTCACCGTCGCCCAGGGACGCCATGGTCACCACGATACCCAATACCGCCGCGACGATACCGAAACCAGGCATGGCATCCGCGATGCCATTGACCGCGTGAGACGGGTGCTCCAGGTCTTCCTTGAGGCTGTACAGCTCCATGTCGAACAGGCCTTCGAGCTCATGGGGCGCCATGTTGCCGGACGACATGATGCGCAGGTAATCACAGATGAACGCCGTCATCCGGGCGTCCTTGAGCACGGCCGGGTACTTGGCGAAAATCGGGCTGGCGGCGGCGTCTTCGATGTCGCCTTCGATCGCCATCATGCCTTCGCGGCGGCTCTTGTTGAGGATCTCGTAGATCAGCCCCAGCACCTCGAGGTAGAAGGTGTGGCTAAAGCGCGAACTGAACATGCCCAGGGATTTCTTGAGCACGTGCATCGTCATATAGCCAGGGTTGGCCTGCAGGAATGCGCCGAGGGCCGCGCCACCGATGATCATGACCTCGAAAGGTTGGATCAGGGCGGCAATCTTGCCATGGGAGAGCACGTATCCGCCGAGTACGCTCGCGAACACGACAATGATGCCGATAATTTTAGCCATAGATAGAAAGTACTTATTTAAGTCGGGTTCAAGGTCATATTCGGAAGCTGAAAAATCTCTTCTTCTACTTATCGGCAAAACTGCGCCAGACTATAGGCTGTTCTGGCGAAAAGCCAATTTGCCCCGTTCCGGGCGTAGAGAATTCATACGATGATCACGTCCAGCCATGACTAACGAAACCAAGGTTCCAACGCCCCGACCGACCACCCTCGAAGGTTGGGTGAAGCTGCTCAAAGGCGTGCATCTGCCGGTGCCCCAGGCCAGCCACGACCTGGTCTGCAAGGCCCTCGCCGACAGCCGCCGCTCATTGCGCGACATCGCCGACCTGATGCAGGACAGCCCCGCCCTGGCCCTGAGCGTTATCCGCGAGGCCAACCATCACACCCATGGCAGCCTTGCAGAACCTGCGGAAAACCTCGAAGTGGCCATCAACCGCCTCGGCCTCAAGCGTACCGAGGAACTGCTCGCCCGCCTGCCGTCGTTGCCGGAGCATGAAATACCCATCGCCTTGCGCCAGTTGCAATTGATCAGCCAGCACGCCACGCAACAGGCCAATGGTTTTTTTGCCAGCCGCCTGGCGCGGCTGTGGCAAGACATACACTGGGGCAGCCTGTTGTTCCTGTCGCCGCTCTGGCCCCTGGCCCTGACCCATCCACGACTGCTCGGGGAATGGGAACTGCGGGTCGTCCATAAAGGCGAGCCCGCGCCCAAGGTAGAGCGCGAACTGTTCGGCGTCAGCCTGCTGGAAATCTGCCTGGGGCTGGTGGAAACCTGGCGCTTGCCCATCTGGGTGGCGCAAGGTTATCGCCTGCTGCTCAATGAACGCCGCGAGCTGGTGAAAGTCTTGCGCATCGCCCGGGACAGCGAACACCCCCTGCGCCAGCAGAATCGCCTGGACGACGACCCGATCCTGCGACGCTGGCTCAACCAGCCGGCCAACACCGTATTGCTGGCCAACGGCCTGGCACTTGCCGCACAACAGGCCTGGGACAGCCCCGCTATCACCCGCTGGCAGTACCTCACCAGTTTGTATCTGCAGATGTCTATGGACGAGGTCCAGCAACAGTTGCACCAACAAGCGGCCAATAGCGCCCATCATCACGCCATGCCGGACCTCTGGCACCCGGCCGTGGCGCTGATCTGGCCTTCGGGCAGCCGTCGCATCCACCCCGGCTTGCTGCCCGCCGCCCCACCCAGCGCCCAAGACCTGGGCCAGTGGCGCAAGCAATGCTCCGCCATGCTGGTGGAGCCGAGCCCCTTTCGCAATGCCATGCACCTGACCACCTCGGCACGGGACGTCCTGGTGGCCTGTGGCATGCGCCGAGTGATGATCCTGATGGCCGACCGCAGCCAGATCAGCATGCGCGTACACCAGACTGCCGGCCTGCCCAAGGAAGCCGCAGCCATGAGCTTTACCATCAGCCAGAGCAAAATATTGCAACGGTTACTGGCCCAGCAGGCCCAGGTTCGCCTGAACCCGGACAACAACGCGCAGTTTTCGGCACTACTGCCGCCGGGCCTGCGCAGCCTGTTCCGGGGTGAGCACCTGCTGTTGCGCTCACTGACCTGCAACGGCCGGGTGATCATGCTGGTGGCGGTGGACCAGGGCGGCGGGCCGTTCTCGGATATCACCGTGCAAGCCTTTGGCAAAACCGTGCAATGCATCGAAAGGGCCCTGCATACCTTTACCAACCGCGGTCGCTGAACTTGCTACAATCCTTTCCCTTTGCGCCCCTGGAGACCTCACATGCCTGACTTCTCTGGCTTGCCGCTGGTGATCGAGCCGAGCGAACTGCTGCCGCGCCTCGACGCCCGCGAACTGATTCTGGTGGACCTGACCAGCGCCGCGCGCTACAGCACCGGGCACATCCCCGGTGCACGTTTCGTCGACCCCAAGCGCACCCAGCTCGGCCAACCGCCGGCACCGGGCCTGCTGCCGGCCAAAACCGACCTGGAAACCCTGTTCGGCGAGCTTGGGCATCACCCGGACGCGGTCTACGTGGTCTACGACGACGAAGGCGGCGGCTGGGCCGGGCGCTTTATCTGGCTGCTGGACGTGATCGGCCACTCGAACTATCACTACCTCGACGGCGGCCTGCTGTCCTGGCTGGACGAAGGCCTGCCAGTGTCCGTCGATGTTCCGGCACCGGTTGCCGGCCCGGTGCCCCTGACGTTGCACGATGCCCCCACCGCCACCCGCGAATACCTGCAAAGCCGCCTCGGTGCCGCCGACCTGGCCATCTGGGATGCGCGTGGCCCGCTGGAATACTCCGGCGAGAAAGTCGTCGCGGCCCGGGGCGGACATATTCCAGGGGCGGTCAATTTCGAATGGACCGCCGGCATGGACCCGGCGCGCAACCTGCGCATTCGCAAGGATATGCCGCAGATCCTCGAACGATTGGGCATCACGCCCGACAAAGAAATCATCACCCACTGCCAGACTCACCACCGCTCTGGCTTCACCTACCTGGTGGCCAAGGCGCTCGGTTATCCACGAGTCAAAGGCTATGCCGGTTCCTGGGGCGAATGGGGCAACCATCCCGACACGCCCATCGAGCTTTGAAGGTTCTTAAGGACAGTTAATGAAAAACCGTTTGTTCATCCTCACTCAATACCTGCTGCCCCACCACCTGCTGTCGCGGTTGGCCGGTTGCATTGCCGAATGCCGCGTGCGCTGGTTCAAGAATGCCTTCACCGCGTGGTTCGCCAAGCGCTATCAAGTGGACATGTCCCAGGCCCTGGTGGAAGACCTGACTGCGTATGAGCACTTCAACGCCTTCTTCACCCGCGCCCTGAAAGACGGCGCGCGGCCGCTGGACGAAACCCCGGGCGCGATCCTCAGCCCCGCCGACGGCGCCGTCAGCCAGCTCGGCCCGATCGAGCATGGCCGGGTGTTCCAGGCCAAGGGCCACAGCTTCAGCGTGCTGGAGCTGCTGGGCGGTGACGCGGCCAACGCAGCGCCGTTCATGGGCGGCGATTTCGCCACCATCTACCTGTCCCCCAAGGACTACCACCGCGTGCACATGCCATTGGCCGGCACCCTGCGGGAGATGGTCTACATCCCCGGGCGGATTTTCTCGGTCAACCAGACCACCGCCGAAAACGTTCCGGAGCTGTTCGCCCGCAACGAGCGCGTGGCGTGCATTTTCGACACCGAGCGCGGGCCGATGGCCGTGGTGCTGGTGGGCGCCATGATCGTGGCCTCCATCGAAACCGTCTGGGCCGGGCTGGTGACGCCGCCCAAGCGTGAGCTGAAAACCTTCCGTTACGACGAAGCCGCCCGTGGGCCGATCCATCTGGAAAAAGGCGCCGAACTGGGACGCTTCAAACTGGGTTCGACCGCCATCGTGCTGTTCGGTCCAGGCCAGGTGAAATGGGCCGAAGACCTGGTGGCCGGGTCGCCCGTGCAGATGGGCCAGGGCCTGGCGCTGCCCAAAGGCTGAGTCACACCCGCCCTTGAAGCAGGTCTGTGGGAGCAAGGCTTGCCCGCGATGAACGATAACGCGGTCTAAAAAACGCGGCGCCTGCATCGCGAGCAAGCTTTGCTCCCACAGCACTTTCAGGGCAACACGCCTGCCTGTCAGCTGCTAGAGTTGGAAACATCACGTTTATTTCCCGCCGGAGCCCGTACACGGCATGAATGAGACCAGCCCTCTCCAGCTATTGCGCGTCCTGACCCCGACACAATCACGCCTGTCGTTCTGCGATGCTACGCCACGGGACCTCAAGCGCTGGATCGCCAACCTGCCCAAGGCCAACATCGGCGAAACGGCCCGCCTGTTGTACCAGGCCCTGGGTGAACTCAACCAACTGCTCACGCCCAGCGACAATCGCCTGCAATTGCTCGAACTGCTGCGGCCCGAGGTGTATTACGTCTGCAAGCACCTGGAGCGGCACTTCCTGCAACAGGCCATCGTGCTGGATGATCGCTCGCGCAAGATCGTCAACCTGTGCCAGGCCCTGCAAACCCAACTGGCGATGGGCTACAAACAGATCGTGGCGCGTATCGCGTCGAAATACACCAAGGACCGGGCCCGCCTGCTGAGCACCGCGCTGCAACGGGCGATGCATGCCCTCAACGGCCCGCTGCTGCGTGCCAGCCAGCTCTACAGTCCAGTGCCCGAGGGGCTATGGCTGGACTTGCATCAGTTGTACCGGATCGCCTGCCTGCATCGCTTGCAACACCTGAGCGTGAGTGACGAGCTGGCCAGCCAGGTCCATCAATTGAACGCCGAGCAGACCTATGTCGTCGCCCTGCTGCTGGGCGCGTCACGCAGCAATCAATTGCGCCAGAGCCAGATCGGACGACTGACCGAGGTGCTCGAATCCTGGAGCCAGTGGGTCAAGCTGGACCCTGCCACCGCTGCCAGGAGCCTGTTCGCCGTCGCTCCAGAGCTGGATGTCGGGCCACGCTACCGCTCCAAGTTCCGGGCCGAACAGCAGCCGACCTTGCAGGGCTTCGATCCCCAGCCACTGGTGCGTGCAATCGCCACTCACCTGGAACAACCTGCCGATAATACGTTGCCAGTCCCTGGCGGCATGAGTGCCGACACTTTGCATCACCTGCAAGCCGCCTGGGGCGAAGCGGCTGAACGCAGCTTCCAGCGCACCGAGGGCAACGGCACGCTGACCCTGTGCGTCGGCATGAGTGCGCTGCACTACTACCTTGGCGGCGAGCGCTCGTTCAACGAAATCCTGAAAAGCCCCGCCACCCGCAAGGCCCGCTTCGAAGCCTCGCCGAGCAAGACAAACGATACCTGGAAGCAAGCGTTCGACGCCGCCCCCGCCGGCGACAGCGACCTGCTGCCCTATGAAGAAATCGAGTACCCGGTCAACCCGGCCGATGACGATGGCACCAGCTCCGACAACCAGCATCACTTCCCCACCTACGACCTGCCGATCATCAACCACAGCCCTGGCGGCTATTGCCTCGGTTGGCCCAAGGAGGTGCCGGAACAACTGCAAGCCGGGGAAATGATCGGCATCCGCGACAGCAGCGACCAAGCCTGGAGCGTCGCCGTGGTGCGCTGGATCCGCCAAGTGCGCAACGGCGCCATGCAAATGGGCATCGAACTGGTCGCCCCCCATGCCCAGCCTTGCGGGCTGCAACTGGTCCGGGAGAACGAGCACGGTCACTACCTGCGCGGGCTGTTGCTCCCCGAGATCAGCGCCATTGACCTGCCCCCGACCATGATCGCCCCCCGCCTGCCCTTCCAGGAAGGCCAGCGGGTGTTGATCAATACCAACGGCCAGGAACGCCGCGCCGGCCTGGACCGCCGGGTGACCAGCACCCACAGCTTCAACCAGTTTTCCTATCACCCGGAAGATTCGGGAGCCACCGAGGAGAGCGGCGACCAGGAAGGGAATTTTGATTCGTTGTGGAAATCGCTTTGAACCACACATAACCCATTGTGGCGAGGGAGCTTGCTCCCGCTGGCCTGCGCAGCAGGCCCCTGCGGTCGATGCGACACAGTCAGGCCCCAGGCTTCAGGGCCGCTTCGCGCCCCAGCGGGAGCAAGCTCCCTCGCCACAATTGCGCTCACTCCAACGTCAGTGTGTCAGTCAGAGCTGACCGTCACGATCCCTGAAGCCCAGCAAGTACAACACCCCATCCAGCCCCAGGGTGGAAATCGCTTGCCTGGCCGACTGCTTGACCAGCGGCTTGGCGCGAAATGCCACGCCCAGGCCCGCGATCGCCAGCATCGGCAGGTCGTTGGCGCCGTCGCCCACGGCGATGGTCTGCTCCAGGCGCAGGCCTTCCTTTTCAGCCAGTTCACGCAGCAGGTCGGCCTTGCGCTGGGCATCGACGATCGGCTCGACGGCCACGCCGGTGACCTTGCCGTCCACCACTTCCAACTCATTGGCGAATACGTAGTCGATACCGAGCTTGGCCTGCAACTGCTTGGCGAAGTAGGTGAAGCCGCCGGACAGGATGGCGGTCTTGTAGCCCAGGCGCTTGAGTTCGGCGAACAGGGTTTCGGCGCCTTCGGTCAGGCGCAGCGAAGCGCCAATGGAATCCAGCACGCTGACGTCCAGACCTTTAAGCAGGGCCAGGCGTTCCTTGAAGCTGGCACGGAAATCCAGCTCGCCGGCCATGGCTCGCTCGGTGATGGCCGAGACCTTGTCGCCCACGCCGGCCGCCTTGGCCAGTTCGTCGATGACCTCGGCCTCGATCAGTGTCGAGTCCATGTCGAACACCGCCAGGCGGCGGTTGCGGCGGAACAGCGAATCTTCCTGAAAGGCGATGTCGACGTTCAGTTCCTGGGCCACGCTGAGGAATTCCGCACGCAACGCCTGGGGATCGGCCGGCTCGCCGCGTACCGAAAACTCGATACAGCCCTTGCCCTTGTCGGCCGGGGTGTCCAGCGGCATGCGCCCGGACAGGCGGTCGATGTGGTCGATGTTCAGGCCATATTGGGCGGTGATCGAGCTGACGCGCTGCAACTGCTCGGCGGTGACCTTGCGAGTCAACAGGGTCACGATATGGCGCTTCTTGCCCTGGCCGGCCACCCAATGCTGGTAATCGTCCTCGGACACCGGGGTGAAGCGCACCTGCTGGTCGAGCTTGTAGGCGGTGAACAGGATGTCCTTGAGCACGGACTTGCTTTGTTCGGCGTCCGGGATTTCAACCAGGATGCCGAACGACAGCGTGTCATGGATCACCGCCTGACCGATGTCGAGAATGTTCACACCACCCTGGGCCAGAACGCCGGTAATGGCCGCAGTCAGACCCGGACGGTCGCTGCCAGTGATGTTTATCAGGACGATTTCGCGCAAGGCGCACCCCCGCAGGTGGAAAAAAACCGCATTCTACCCACATTCAGTGACCATCGGGCACCGCCAGTGCTTTGCCGGTCATGGGCCTGTCGCTATACTGCGCGTCAATTTCACGGACAAAGAGCCGAGCTCAGTGAACCGGCCCACGCCAGTCAAAACCGACAATTTCTTCCTGCTGATCTTCCGTGCGCTGCGCCACCGTCGTGTGCCGATCGCGTTGCGCATTGCCAGCCATAACGTGATCCTGGTCGCCCTGGCCCTGGTCATCTATGCCTGTGTGATGGGTTTGCAGTTCAAGCAGGCGATGCACGAGCAGGCCGATGCCCTGGGTGAAAGCCTGACCACCCAGACCGCCACGTCCGCCACCGAGCTGCTGGTGTCCAACGACATCCTCAGCCTCAACGTGCTGCTCAACAACCTGACCAAGAACAAGCTGGTGGCCCACGCCGCCATCTACAGCGTGGACAACCGCATCCTCGCCGAGGCCGGCCAGCGGCCCAAGCCTGGCCTGCTGGGCGAGTCCGGCGGCATGTACCAGAGCAAGATCACCTTCCAGGACGTGACCGCCGGGCAACTGCGCATCAGCCTGGACATGGACCAGTTCCAGCAACCGATGACCATCAGCCTGCAAAGCATGGGCATTCTCAGCGCGATCCTGCTGGCCCTGGCACTGGCCCTGAGCCTGCGCCTGGGGCGGCACATCTCCACGCCGCTGCTGCAATTGCGCGTCTGGCTGCGGGACATCGACGAACACACGCCGGCCACCCAGCGCCAGGACGAGATCGGCGACCTGGCCCGGCAACTGCACGCCAGCTTCGCCCCGGAACCCGAGCCCCAGCCGGAACCTGAAGACCTCGACTACACGGACGACGATGCCGAGCCAGGCTTCGAAGTGCGTGACCTGCGCGACCCGGGCTTCGACGAAAGCCAGCCGATGCCGGCCTCCAAACCGGCCCCACGCCACGTGGTGCGCGCGGTGGAGGACGAGGAAGACGACGACGCCTTCGCCGACCTGCGTGACGAGTCGGTCAATGGGGCACCTCAGCCGGTCGCCAGGCCTGTGGCCTCGAACCTGCCCCAGCACAGCGCCGTACTGGCCGTGCAACTGGGCGCCCAGGATCAACTGCGTCGCCTGCCCCAGGCGCGCCTGAAGGAGTTGCTCGAGCGCTACCGCGACTGCCTCGACCAGGCCGCATCACTCTATCAGGGCGAATTGCACACCTTGAACGACGGCAGCACGCTGATGCTGTTCCACACCGAAGACAGTGGCGACGACTACCTGACCAATGCCATTTGCTGCGGTGAGTTGCTGCGCGCCTTGGGTCACCAGTTGCAGATCGAAGTCGCCGACAGCGGCATCACCCTGCAACTGCAGTTGGGCCTGACCTTGGGCGATGGCTTGTTCGGCTTGAGCCAGATCGACCTGCTGCTGACCGAAACCGCCCAGGACGCCCTGGCGCTGTCGCAACACAGCCGCAACCTGCTGCTGGTGGAGCGCAAGATCAACGACGACGCCCTGATCCGCCAGCGCGCGCGCATCCGCCCCATCGCCAGCCCCGAAGGCGCGTGTTGCGTGGAGCGCTTGATGGAGCCTTATCCATCGATGCTGGAGCGGCAACTGGCGCGGATGCATGAGCGCCAGGCCTGAGTTTCAGGACATGAAGTAACGAAGCCCGCAGATGAGTGATTGTCTGCGGGCTTTTTTGTTGCCTTCAGCGCCGCCATCGCGAGCAAGCTCGCTCCCACAGGGGATCCCTGCAAGCCTCAGACCTGCTGTGGGAGATGAGTGATTGTCTGCGGGCTTTTTGTTGCCTGGGCCGGCCTCATCGCGAGCAGGCTCGCTCCCACAGGGAGATGTCTGCCGGTCTCAGACCCAGTGTGGGAGCGAGCTTGCTCGCGATAGGGCCGGCCCAGGCACGAGAGATCCAACCGGCAGAAACGACAAAGCCCGCATCAACGCGGGCTTTGTCGTGTATCCGGTCCAACCGTCAGAACCTGAACACTTCCATGTCCGTACGAATCGGCAAGGCCATGGGAATCTTGTCCTTTTCCTTCTCTGCCGGTTTGGCCGGGGCTGGCGCGGCCTTGCGGGGCACTTCGGCGACAGGCGGCTGGTTGGCCAGGGGCTTGAGCGACACCGACAGCTGTTCGGCCAGGCGTTGCAGCAGCACGCCCTGGGCCTGGACCTGTGCCGCCGTGGTGCCGGCATGTTGCTCTTGCAGATGAACGATGCGGTTCTCGCGCACCTTGCCACGACGGTCGATCAACCGCCATTGGGCATCGAGCACTGCCGGCTGGGCTTTACCCGAGTCCAGGCGGGTAATCGACAGCAGTACCTGCACATCCGGGGTGAAACCCTGGGTCGCCGGTGCCAGCACCACGCGCTGGCTGTCCAGGTGCCCGGCGAGCTGGCGCAACAGCAACTGATCGATGTCGGAGGACAGGCTGCCGGCCCAACGGCCGTCAGTGGCGGCTTGCAGGCTGCCGTCCGGTTGGCGTTGCAACAAGGTTTCACGCTGCAGGTAGTCAGCGATCAGAACCGGGCCGAGCAATACGGCCATGCCTGTGCTTTGCGCAGGCTGGGCCGGGGTTCCGCTGTCCAGTTGGTACAGCGACACCGGCTGGTTCATGCTGCAGCCCGCCAGGCCAAGCAGGCCGGCGAGCCACAAAATAGGGAGGCGCAGAGCAGTCATCGTTCCGTCCAGGTGGCAGCCACAAGGCTTGCCACAGTGAAAAAATACTCGGTCAATGTGAAGAACGCTCGGCTACGCCGGCGCTTGAAAGGGCCTATCATCCGTGAATATGCGCGCCGACTCCAGCGCGAAAGCATCGATCTGCGGCATTTAATCGCAGACCGAGCCCTCTACTACGCCTAATTGAGGTTTTCGACGAGCAGCGCATCGACCCGCTGAAATCCCCTCGGAAGCTTGTTGCCCCGCCGACCACGTTCACCCTTGTAATGCTCAAGATCGTCCGCCTTCAACGAAAGCGTACGCTTTCCTGCCTGTAGCACAAGCGTGGCGCCCTCCGGCAACACTGCAATATCCGTGACATATTCCTCACGACTGGCGACCCGTTCGCCGGGAATGCCGATAATCTTGTTGCCCTTGCCTTTGCCCAACTGTGGCAAGTCGCTGATCTTGAACACCAGCAAGCGACCTTCGGTGGTCACCGACGCCAGCCAGTTGTTCTCCCGATCGGCCACCGGGCGCGGCGCAATCACCTTGGCGTTGTTCGGCAGGCTCAACAGCGCCTTGCCCGCCTTGTTCTTGGCTTGCAGGTCCTCGCCCTTGACCACGAACCCGTAACCCGCGTCCGACGCAATGACGTACAGTCCATCATCATCAGGCATCAGCACACATTCAAAAGTTGCACCCGGTGGAGGCGTTAATCGACCGGTGAGCGGCTCGCCCTGGCCGCGAGCCGACGGCAAGGTATGCGCCGGCACCGAATAGCTGCGCCCGGTAGAGTCGACGAACACCGCGAACTGGTTGGAACGCCCGGCCGCCAGGGCCTTGAAACCGTCCCCGGCCTTGTAGGAAAGCCCCGTCGCGTCAATATCATGACCCTTGGCGGAACGTACCCAGCCTTTTTCCGACAGCACGACGGTGACTTTCTCGTTCGGCAGCAGATCGTGCTCAGTCAGGGCCTTGGCTTCGGCGCGCTCGACGATTGGCGAACGCCGGTCGTCGCCATAGGTTTCGGCGTCCTTGAGCAGCTCGGTACGTACCAGCTTCTTGAGCTTGGCTTCGCTGCCCAGCAAGGCTTGCAACTTGGCCTGTTCCTTGAGCAGTTCATCCTGCTCGGCGCGCAGCTTCATTTCTTCCAGGCGCGCCAACTGCCGCAGGCGGGTGTCGAGGATGTAGTCGGCCTGGATTTCACTCAGGTCAAAGCGCGCGATCAAGCTGGCCTTGGGGTGCTCCTCGGTGCGGATGATGTGGATCACTTCATCCAGGTTGAGGTAGGCAATCAACAAGCCGTCCAACAGGTGCAGGCGGCGCTCGACCTTGTCCAGGCGGAATTGCAGGCGCCGGCGCACGGTCTTGACCCGGAACTCCAGCCATTCCACCAGCAATGCCCGCAGGTTTTTCAACTGCGGCTTGCCGTCCAGGCCAATGATGTTGATGTTGACCCGATAGCTGGACTCCAGGTCGGTGCTGGCGAACAGGTGCTGCATCAGCGCGTCGTGGTCGACCCGGCTGTTGACCGGGATGATCACGATGCGGCAGGGGTTTTCATGGTCGGATTCGTCGCGCAGGTCCGCCACTTGCGGCGCTTTCGACGGTTTTGCCTGCATCATCGCGGCAATCTGCTCCAGGACCTTGGCTCCGGAGACCTGATGCGGCAGCGCCGTGACAATGATGTCGCCGTCTTCGATGTGGTACACGGCGCGCATGCGCACCGAACCGCGACCGGTCTCGTAGATCTTCAGCAGGTCGGCGCGCGGGGTGATGATTTCGGCTTCGGTCGGATAGTCCGGCCCCTGGATGTGCTCGCAGAGCTGTTCCACCGTGGCTTTCGGCTCGTCCAGCAGACGCACGCACGCCGTGGCCACTTCCCGCAGGTTGTGGGGCGGCACGTCAGTGGCCATGCCCACGGCGATGCCGGTGGTGCCATTGAGGAGGATATTGGGCAAACGTGCTGGCAGAACCAGGGGTTCGTCGAGGGTGCCGTCGAAGTTCGGCCCCCAGTCCGCGGTGCCCTGGCCCAGCTCGCTGAGCAGCACCTCGGAATAGCGCGACAGCCGCGCCTCGGTGTAACGCATGGCCGCGAAGGACTTGGGATCGTCCGGCGCACCCCAGTTACCCTGGCCGTCCACCAGTGTGTAGCGATAGCTGAACGGCTGGGCCATCAGCACCATGGCCTCATAGCAGGCCGAGTCGCCGTGGGGGTGGAACTTGCCGAGCACGTCACCGACGGTACGCGCCGATTTCTTGTGCTTGGAATCCGCATCCAGCCCCAGCTCACTCATGGCATAGATGATCCGCCGCTGAACCGGCTTCAAACCGTCGCCGATGTGCGGCAAGGCACGGTCCATGATCACGTACATGGAGTAGTTGAGGTAGGCATTTTCGGTGAAGTCAGCCAGCGATCGGCGTTCTACGCCGTCTAAGCTGTCTGCAAGAATGTCGCTCATGCGGGCCTCATCAGTTCGTTGTCTGGCGCAGCAGCATGGTGCCGTCGCGCTGGGTAAATTCAAGTTTGTTCAAGGCGCTCATGCCCAGCAGCACTTGCGTGCCACCCAGGCCGGGCGCCACCAGGGCACGGACATCGCGCAAGACGATGTCGCCCAATTGCAGCCGGTCGACGCGGGTACGGTAGCCTTCGCTCACACCATTGGCGGTGCTCAAGGTCACGCCGAACCCTTTTTCCAGCTTGAGGCGCTCGGCCAGCTCCATCGGAATCGCCACGTCAGTGGCACCGGTGTCGAGCATGAAGTCCACCGGCTGGCCGTTGATCTGGCCGCTGGCGACGAAATGCCCCTGTTGATTGCCGACCAGCTTCACCTCGATAAAACCTTCACCTTTTTGCGAATACACCTGGGTATTGGGGTTTTGCTGGCGCTGCTCCCATTGGGCAAAAAACCGCGTCGCCAGAAACAGCGCGGCGCACCAGGCCAGGATCATCAGCACCCGGCCGGCGCGCTTGCCCGGCACCTGCTGGCTCACGGCGAGGCACTCCAGCCACCCTCGGGCGCGGCGAAGCGCCAGACGATTGGCCGCTGCTCACCATCGGCCCGCTTGCCATCGTTGTTGTCCAGGCCGATCCAGGCCCCCTCGGCATCCACCACCAGTGCTTCGGCCAGCCCGTAGGCCTGGGGATAACGGCGGTTATCCTGCAACGCCTCGGCGGCGAACGACCAGCAACGCTCGACCTGGGCGGTCCGCGGGTCACGCCGGCAGATCTGATAGGCGTTGCGTTCCAGGGTAAACAGCTTGCCATTGAACAATGACAGGTCCGCGAAATCCCGCGGAACCGCCTTGGCCTTGGGGAACTGCGTCGGCTGCATCTCCCGTCCGGCTTCGCTCAGCAACACGCAATTGCCATCGCAGTCCCACACCGTCTGCTGACGCTTGATCAGCAGCAGGCCGCGACGTTCGCGCTCGGCCGCCAACCACAGCTGGTCACCGGCCGGGTTGATCGCCAAGCCTTCGAACAACGCATTGAAATGCAGCAACATGCCGCTGGCACGGGCCTGGCGGATCAGGGTGGGGGCGATTTTCAACCAGGACGCGGGGCCCGACGGCGGCACCTGCAATACCGCGGCATGGGACTCACTGACCACATAACGGTTGCCGACGCTGTCACAGCTGATGCCTTCGAAATCCAGCTCGCCACCACGCAGGAACGACGCCGCCCAGGTCCGCGAGCTCAAGCCCCAGGGCAAACCGTTGTCCGGCACCTTCGGCACCTCGATTTCAACCACCTCGGCCTGCCAGACCGGCGCCTCGGAGGGTGCGAGGCGATAGATGCGGTCATCGTCGCGATCGGACACCGTCCACATCTCGCCGCCGCACAGCGCCAGCCCGGACAGGTTGCCGCCGCGCATGCCATCGACGACATGCTCGGACAGCAGCTTCAGTTCCGGCGCAGGTCCTGCGACTACCACCCCCACCCACAGCCACAACGCCAGGGCGAACCCGTTGCGCATCAGGCCAGCACCTCGGCCAGGTCCCCTTTGGATTCGAGCCAGGACTTGCGGTCGCCGGCGCGCTTCTTCGCCAGCAACATGTCCATCATTTCCGAGGTCGCTTCGAAATCATCCAGGGTCAACTGCACCAGCCGGCGAGTGTTCGGATCCATGGTGGTTTCGCGCAACTGCGGCGGGTTCATCTCGCCCAGGCCCTTGAATCGGGTGACCTGCGGCTTGCCACGTTTCTTCTCGGCCACCAGGCGATCGAGGATACCGTCGCGCTCGGCTTCGTCCAGGGCGTAGTAGATTTCCTTGCCCAGGTCGATGCGGTACAGCGGCGGCATCGCCACGTAGACGTGACCGGCGTCCACCAACGGGCGGAAATGCTGGACGAACAAGGCGCAGAGCAACGTGGCGATGTGCAGGCCGTCGGAGTCGGCGTCGGCGAGGATGCAGATCTTGCCGTAGCGCAGCTGGCTCATGTCCTCGGCGCCCGGATCGACGCCGATGGCGACGGCGATGTTATGCACTTCCTGGCTGGCCAGCACTTCGCTGCCGTCCACTTCCCAGGTGTTGAGGATCTTGCCCCGCAACGGCAGGATGGCCTGGAACTCCTTGTCCCGCGCCTGCTTGGCCGAACCACCGGCGGAGTCACCTTCCACCAGGAACAGCTCGGAACGCATCGGGTCCTGCCCGGCGCAATCGGCCAGTTTGCCCGGCAAGGCTGGCCCCTGGGTGATGCGCTTGCGCTCGACCTTCTTGCTGGCCTTGAGACGGCGACCGGCGTTATTGATCGCCAGCTCCGCCAGGGCCAGGCCGGTTTCCGGGTTGGCATTGAGCCACAGACTGAACGCATCCTTGACCACACCGGAAACAAACGCCGCCGCCTCACGGGACGACAGGCGCTCCTTGGTCTGGCCGGAAAATTGCGGTTCCTGCATCTTCATCGACAGGACAAAGGCAATGCGTTCCCAAACGTCTTCCGGCGCCAGTTTCACGCCACGGGGCAGCAGGTTGCGGAACTCGCAGAACTCGCGCATGGCATCGAGCAGGCCCTGGCGCAAGCCGTTGACGTGGGTGCCGCCCTGGGCCGTAGGGATCAGGTTGACGTAGCTTTCCTGGACACTTTCGCCACCTTCGGGTAGCCACAACAGCGCCCAGTCCACCGCTTCCTTGTTACCGGCCAGGCTGCCGCAGAACGGCTCGTTGGGCAGGCGCTCGAAATCGTTGACCGCGTCCACCAGGTAAGAGCGCAGGCCGTCTTCGTAATGCCATTCGACTTTCTCGCCGGTGGCCTTGTCCTCGAAACTGACCAGCAGCCCCGGGCACAACACGGCCTTGGCCTTGAGCACGTGCTTGAGGCGGGTCACGGAGAATTTCGGCGAATCGAAGTACTTCGGGTCCGGGGCGAAATACACGCTGGTCCCGGTGTTGCGCTTGCCGACCGTGCCGACCACTTCCAGCTCGGTGGCCTTGTAGCCGTCGGCGAAAGTCATCTGGTATTCGTTGCCATCACGCTTGACCCGCACCCGCACCTGGGTCGACAAGGCGTTGACCACGGAAATACCCACCCCGTGCAAACCGCCGGAGAACTGGTAGTTCTTGTTGGAAAACTTGCCGCCGGCGTGGAGCTTGGTGAGGATCAGCTCGACGCCCGACACACCCTCTTCCGGGTGTATGTCCACCGGCATGCCGCGACCGTCATCGCTGACTTCCAGCGAGTGATCGGCGTGCAGGATGACCTGCACCGACTTCGCATGCCCGGCCAAGGCTTCGTCGACACTGTTGTCGATGACTTCCTGGGCGAGGTGGTTCGGCCGACTGGTGTCGGTGTACATGCCGGGGCGCTTGCGCACCGGGTCGAGGCCCGAGAGGACTTCGATGGCGTCTGCGTTATAAGAGCTAGCGCTGGGAGTGGCCATGGGGTCTCGTCGTCAGTGTTCAATGAAAAAGGGGCGACGGCTCACAGCGAGGTGAAGTCGATCGCCTGGTACAAATCGGCGCCAATGCCGGCAAAACTCAACAGCGCCGGCAACTGCTGGGCAAACCCTTGGAAACTGTGGTCGCCGCCGGCCTGGATGCGCAAGGCACAGGCGCGGTAATACTGCTGGGCGTGGCGATAATCCAGCGTTTCGTCACCGGTTTGCAACCATACCTGATACCGCTGCGGATCCCGGGGCGCCGGCACTTCCAGCTCGGCCAGGGCCGTCACGTGGTCGTGGGTCAATTCCCAGGTTTCGTCGGTGTACAAGTTCTTCTGCGTACCCAGGTAACCGTCGAACATCCGATGCGGGCTGACGGCCGGGTTGACCAACAGGGCCTTGAGGCCGTGGCGCTCGGCCAAGTGAGTCGCATAGTAGCCGCCGAGCGAGCTGCCGACCAGCAGCGGCCGCCCCAGTTGTGCAATCGCCTGTTCCAGCTGACCGATGGCTTGGCGGGGGTGATGGTGCAGGGCTGGGACTTGTAGACGGTCGCTCAGGCCCAATTGCGCCATTACTTTGATCAACTGACTGGCCTTGGTCGACGCTGGGGCGCTGTTGAAGCCGTGAATATAAAGGATAGAACCCGACATTGCCGACTCCCTGGGTGTGGGGCAAAGGCCGGAGTTTACAGGGAGTCCGGGGAGGTCTGGGGCGTTTTGAACAACATTTCGTCTTCGTGGCGAGGGAGCTTGCTCCCGCTGGCTACGCAGTAGCCATGCACTCTGAGCGCTCTCCTTCTACGCCGCCGACGTGGCTGAATACTCCACTGCCTGACAACCATTTCAATGCGATGTTTTTGCGTCACTGCGTACGGCCCGTGCCGCTCTGTGGGTGGACAGGAAGAATGAAAGACCGTTCGTCACGACTGTTATTCCTTACAGTTTAATTCTAGGCGACACCAGAGCCATATGTACGACGGTTGCGTTCACAACCATAAACAATCTCTCAAAAAAAGGAGAATCGCCATGAGCAACAGCACACTCGGCTCTTGGAATATAAAAGCCTTTATTGATAATCGGCAATTCACCCCACCAGATCATGCTAAATCCCGTTACGAGGAAGCCTTCTTCAGGATGGACATCGGGAGCACTTTAGATATAGATGGAAAGGATTACTATGAGGTTACTGACATAACTGCCACATGGCGAATCAGCCATAACTTTGACTACGAAATTTACTTTAAGCAGGTTCAACCTCCCACGACTGCTTCAAGTTCTGGATCACGCCTACCGCCCCCCAAAGAAAACAATCAAGACATTCAACCCATCGAAATAGATCGCGACACCGTCGAATTCATGTTTTTCCGCGACGCAACCTTTACCGAGTCAAACCTGTCAAAAGGCGACACACTTATTATCAGCGCTATAGAGTACAAAATATTACATACCCGCTTTCAATTTGACAACGAAACCGCTAACTACTGGATATATCAGGTCTGTCTTAGACCGTGATTTGTCATCCCACTAAACAGGCCAAGCAGGGGTTCAGAGCAATTCAAGGCAATATTTACTGAAATTTCAACTAACCATAGATTGTCTGGCTGTACTCTGACCATTGTGGGAGCGAGCCTGCTCGCGATGGCGGCCTAGCGGATTGTATGTTTTGACCGTGTACATATCCATTTCTTCGGTAACGGCCACTTAGGGTTCCGCCCTGACGGCGGGTCACTTTCGAAAAGCGCGAAAGTAACCAAAGCGCTTTTGCCCCACCACTTGGTGCCTCGCCTAGGCTCGGCATGCCCGAACGCAGGCATTGCTCCGTGGGCCGCCGCGAAGGGCCATCCATGGCCCAGCGCGGCTACCTCGGCATCCATGCCGAGGTGCCCACTGCGCAATGCCTGCGTTCGGCCAGCGTGGTT
>NZ_FNOA01000019.1:0-116931 GCF_900106885.1 Pseudomonas sp. NFACC14 | reverse complement strand
AGGGCCGGGTGGAAGCTCTGGTAGTCGACGGCGACCAGGTGGCGCTGTTCGTAACGCAGGCGCAGGGAACGCCCGGCGCCGTTGTCCAGGCGGCTGATGTCGCCGTGGATGTTGCGCTGGACGGTCAGGCGGTTGTCATAGCGGTCGCTGAGGGCGATCAGGTGGCCGTCGCGAAAGTGCAGGAACGGGGCGTTTTCCCCGGGCTGGGCGATGATCAGTTCGTCCGGCGCGGCCCCCAGGTAGATCGCCGCCCGGGCCAGGCTGTTGTGGATGGCCGGACGCTGGGCGTTGGGCAGTGGAAAGATCGTGCGGCGGTTTTCCTGGTCGACCCAGGTGATCTGCTCGCCCTTGAGCTCCAGGCGATGGGCCAGGCCATGACTCCAGCCGCGCCCGAGGCCGACGTCCAGGGCGACGGCGCTGGTGCGGTACAGCCGGGTGAAGACGAACGGCAAGCGCCCGTCGAGGGTGCCGTCGTCCAGGGTCAGCAGTTCTTCGCCGGTGACCATCGACACCGGACAGCCGCTGGTCTGGGTCTGGGCCGCAGTGTCGGCGCTGTCGCCGTTGGGGTTTTTCGATTGGGCCGGGGCGTCGTCGTGGGGTTCGTGTTTTTTCAGCGTGGTGTTGCGCTGCGCATCCCAGCGCAGTTGCATACGGCCTTTTTTTATTCCCGCCGCGACGCCGCGCGCCGCCACGGTTTTGTAGCGGTCCACGTAGGCCATGAAGCCGTTGACCACCGCGAAGATTGCCTTGACGAAACGATGCATGGCGTTCAGCAGGGTTGCGCCGTGCCTGGCCAACCGCATCGACAGGTAGGCGATCCCGGCCCCCGCCCCGGTAAAGGTCAAGACCACGCCGATCAGCAAGTCGATCACGCACTGCACCACCACGGTCGAGAGTGCTTCGGCCGTTTCGCCGGCGACTTCGCTGGGCGGCAGCATCTCCAGCCAGAGGCTGGCGGTGCGCACCAACAGGCACAGCGCCGCTTCGTCGCTGGCCAGCAGTTGCAGCCTGGCCATCAGTTGCGGCGTTTTTTCAGCCAGGTCCTCCAACTGCCTGGCGCTTTCGCCCAACCGCTCTGCAAACCGACCAGGATCCTTGAGGATGTCCGACAGTAGGCTGATGCTGTCCCACACCCCCTCGATCACCGCCCAACTGCCGGCGAGCAACCCGTTCCCCACCGCAGCCGCCGATGTCGCCAAGGACTGCCGGGCCCATCGCGGCTTGAAGCCTTGCCACTCACCCCGTAGCCAGTCCGTCAGATCCCGAGTCAAGCCATCGTAGGAAGAAAACAGCTTTTCGATCTGTCCGGGAGACACCTCGCCCTGGACATGGACCCGATAGGACTGGCCCGCCTCTCCCTCGAAAGTCCCGAGCCCCTGGGCGTCCAGGGTCACCGGCGTGACCTTGCCGCTGTTCACCTCCACCACATCCACCACGATGTCGCCCAGCGGGATGTCGTACACCGACTCGAACTTGCTCTCGATCGTCATCACCCCACCCAGGGGGCACTGGACGACCGTGGAGAGGAAATCATCGTCACCACTGCTGACGACGGTGGTGCTGTCGCCGAAGCGGATCAGCCGCTCCATGCCCATCAGTGAGGGCAAGTCGGCCGCGTGGCTGGCCCGGTCCGCCGCCCGGCTGTACCAGCCCTCAAGTTGCTCGCGGTAGACCGCCAGGGTGTCCTTGAAACTATCGAGTTCCTGCTCGATACGGTTCACCTGCTCCATCAGGACAGGGCTCGCTCAAGGGCCGGCAGGAAAAAACGGTCGAACATGGGCAGCGTCTCGCAGCACTCGGGGAGCGCGAGACTGTGCCGGGGATGATGGGGGAATTAAGTCAGGGGAACGGGACAAAGGATGTAGGGCGATTCGCTAAATCCGCCCGACTTCGTCACGAATAGCCTGTGGATAACGCTAGCGGTCGCGAGCTTCGAGTGCCTTGAGCTTGACCTCGGCCAACGGATGCCCGGCTTTCGCCGCCAGAGTCCACCAACGTGCCGCTTCGACCGGGTCCGGCGCCTTGCTGGTTGTACCGGCCAGGCTGATCACGCCGACCTGGTAGGCCGCCTTGCCATCACCCGCCAGTGCCGCCAGCCGCAGCAGGCGAACCCCTTCTTCACGGGCACCCAGCCCTTGGCCGCGAAACGTGAGGATATGCCCATAGAAACTTTGCGCACCGACGTCGCCCAGGTTCGCCATGCGCGAGAATTGGCCCTCGAGCCAGGCCCAGCCACGCGCCTGGCGGACGAACCAGGACCAGTGAAACAACCGGCGCGCCAGCCAATAACCGATCCGCGCCTTGAGTCGCCAGAGCACTCAGGCCTCCGCCGACTCGGGGTATTCGTATTCAAACACCCGGACCACTTCCGAAGCGTGCCAGGAGGCGGCGGCCACCCCATCGGAAGGCCCGGAAAAACGGCCCAGGCGCTCAACGCATTCGAAGAACCCCGTGCGCGGCAACCGGCTCGCACCTTGGCTGATCACCAGGGAACTGCGCAGCGGCTGTTCTGCCCGGGCGTCCAGCGCCGCCAGGTGTTCAAGGGCCGCGGTCAAGGTCTGCATGGCCGGACTGGGGAGCTGCAGGCGCTCCAGCAAGGCGCGATAAGTCAATAAATGGCGCTGGCGACGCGCCTGGTCCAATTCACCCAACAACCCATCCCAATGCTGCCGACTGATGCGTACGCTCACGATTCTTCCCTCCAACCCGGCACCGTCAACTCCCAGGCCAGACTGCGCCGAATCGCGGCATCGGGCTGTCGCTCGCCGCTCTCGATCAAGGCCAGATAAGACGGGCTGATACCTACCGTGCGGGCCAGCGCCTCGATGGCGATGCCCTTCCCTTCGCGCAAACTGCGTAACTGATCCAGGCCAGGGAGAACCTGGCCGGGTGCCGCCGCGTGACGGACTGTCGCTTCGCGCGGCGGAGCTTGATCGATGCCTGCTGCCTTCAACAACGCTTGGTACTGATCCCACGGCAAAACCGCGTACTCGGGCTCTCCATCACGTGTGATTATTTGAATATCCATGTTTACCCCGTAGGACAACAACACTTAGCGAGTCAGCCTTTTTCCTTGGAAGTGTAATCCTAAATGCTGGCTAAGGTCGCGGGGTGATGAATTCTCTGGGGATCAGGGCTTTTTCTGCCCTTGGAGCTGGAGTTGTTCCGGGGTATCGGGAAGCCTTTCGACTTGAGCCAGTTTCTCGGGAGACTGCCGATAACGCCAGGCGCGGAATGCCTCGAGTTCGACGTCGAGGGTTTTCATGACCCATGCCAGCACTGCGATATCGTCGAACATGCCAAACATCGGCAAGATATCCGGAATCGCGTCCAGGGGACTGAGGAAATACATGAGCCCCGCCACCACCGACAGCATCGACTTGGCGCTGACCGCACGGTATTCGCCCCGCCAGTAAGCCAGGCACAAGGCCTGCAACAGGCGCAGGTCCTCCTTGAGCTTGCCCAGCCGTCCGCCCTCCCGGGCACCTTTGCTGGCGACGGCAAAGAGCAACGTCGGTAATCGACCGCGGGCCAGCAGGCGGCCTGCCAAGGGCAGAAATCGCGCAAAATTCCACGGGGCCTTCATTTTTTCTCCCACTGAAATGTTATCCACACAAATTGTGGATAACCTTGTGAACAGAGCTGCATTTCACCGCTGAAGCCCCCGTTTCATAAGGCCCCGGCTTAGATCGGGCGTTTTTTACTCACATAAAAAAACCCAATATTTCATTGACTTGACCGGCTGACTGCGTCTAGCACAGCGCCTGTATTGCCTATGACTGTAGCCTGCCCCGTGCGTTCGGTTTTTTTGCCATTCGCCGAAGCCCAGATGCGACAACGCCCCGCATGAGCGAGGCGTTGTCGTTATAGCAGACGCGATTACTTGGCTGCGTCTTCTTTTGCCGGATCCTTGATCGCCAGCAGTTCCAGGTCGAACACCAGGACCGAGTTGGCCGGGATCGCCGGGCTCGGGCTCTGGGCGCCGTAGGCCAGGTCGCTCGGGATGTACAGCTTGTACTTCTCGCCGACGTGCATCAGTTGCAGGCCTTCGACCCAACCCGGGATCACGCCGCTGACCGGCAGGTCAATCGGGCTGCCACGCTCGACGGAGCTGTCGAACACGGTGCCGTTGGTCAGCTTGCCGGTGTAGTGAACGGTCACTACGTCGGTCGGCTTAGGCTGTGGGCCATCGGCTTTCTTGACCACTTCGTACTGCAGGCCGGAAGCGGTGGTGGTAACACCGGCTTTCTTGCCGTTTTCCTCGAGGAATTTCTTGCCAGCGGCTGCCGACTCTTCGCTCATCTTGGCCATGCGCTCTTCGGCACGCTTTTGCAGCGCGGCAAAGGCTTCGACCAGTTCTTCGTCTTTCAGCTTCTGTTCTTTCTTGCCGACGGCATCTTCGATGCCCTGGGCGACCGCTTTGGAGTCCAGGTCATCCATGCCTTCCTGAGCCAGGCTCTTGCCCATGTTCAGGCCAATACCGTAGGAAGCTTTCTGCGCCGGGGTTTTCAGCTCTACGCTGGTCTGCGAGTCGCAACCCGCGAGTACCAGGCCAACCAGGGCCACCGCCGCCGCCAACCGATGCTGTTTCATGCTATTTCCTTGTTCATGCGCCTAAAGGGCAATCGAATAAAGCCGCGAGCTTATCAGGCGGCCACGACCAATGGCTACCGGCATGTGAGCCGCAAAGAGATGATAAGTTCAGGACCGCAAACGCTTTTTAATCTTGGGCAAATGAAGCCTCTGTCATCCGTTACGTACAGGGACACATTGCCGCTCCCCCACAGGCCAAGGGTAATGGCCACTTGCCCGCCGCGCAGCACTGAGGCATAAGGGCTTATCAAAAAAACAAGGACGTTACCGTGCGCCTTCTCTCTCGCGTTTTCTTGCTGCTCCTCGCGCTGCTGATCGTCACCGTTGCCGTGGTGCTTTATTACGTCGCCAATCCTCGCTTGCCGTTCTACACGCCCGTCGAACAGGTGCACTATCTGGATCAATGGAGCGCCGCCGAACGCCAGACGTATTACTTCACACCCCAGGGCACCCAGGTCAAAGGCCTGCGCTACGACTGGTTCACCGCCCTCGAGTTGCCTTTTTCGCAACAACGCTTCGCTTCGCCGGAGTACCTGGCGCGCTTCGGCTTCCTGATCGATCCGGCGCAGAAAGCCTCGCCTGAAAACCCCGGCAACTTGCCAGTAGGGTTCGCCCGACACCAGAACCCGGGCAGCACCGAGCAGTTCCTGGATATCACCTGCGCGGCGTGTCATACCGGCGAATTGCACTTCAAGGGCCAAGCCATACGCATCGACGGCGGCTCGGCCCAGCACGTACTGCCTTCTAGTGTTCCTACGCTACGTGGGGGCAGTTTCGGACAGGCATTGGTCGCCAGTCTGGCGTCTACCTACTACAACCCTTGGAAATTCGAGCGCTTCGCCCGCCAGGTACTGGGCAAGGACTACGACGCCCGCCACGAAGCGCTGCGCAAGGCCTTCAAGACTTCCCTGGACACGTTCCTGCGGGTGGCCTGGAATGATACCCACCGCGGCCTCTACCCCACCGAAGAAGGCCCCGGGCGTACCGACGCCTTCGGTCGCATCGCCAATGCCAGCTTCGGCGACGCCATTTCGGCGGAAAACTACCGGGTCGCCAACGCTCCAGTGGATTACCCGCAGTTGTGGGAAATATGGACCTTCGACTGGGTGCAATGGAACGGATCGGCCCAGCAACCGATGGCCCGCAACGTCGGTGAAGCGCTGGGGGTCGGTGCCACGCTGAACTTCTTCGACGCCCAGGGCAAACCGCTGCTGGGCGATGCGCGATACCCTTCCAGCGTGCGCGTGCGCGACTTGAACAAGATCGAAGAAACCCTGCAACTGCTCAAGCCGCCCGTGTGGCCGGAAGCATTGCTGGGCGCGATCGATAAACCCTTGGCCGCCAAGGGCCGGGCCCTGTTCACCGAAAACTGCGCCGGCTGCCATGTGCCCAAGGTGGTCCAGGGGCCTGACAGGCCGGTGCAGCAATTGCACATGCTGCCTGTGCAGGTGATCGGCACCGACCCGGGCACCGCCAATAACATCGCCGACCACCGCTTCGACCTGACCAGCCTGCAGTGGGACCCGGCCGAACTGGCGAAGTTGGACGTGCAACTGCACCCGACCCCGACGGAGCCGCTGGACCTGAGTCAGCTTTCGGTCGCCAAAGGCCTGGCCTACGTCACCGCCTTCGTCGAAAACCGCGCCTACCGCGACGCCGGTGTCACCCCCGTCGAACGCCCGGCCCTGGACGGTTTCGGCCTGCCCATTGGCGTGCGTGAACTGCGCGCCTACAAGGCCCGGCCACTGGCGGGTGTCTGGGCCACGCCACCGTTCCTGCACAACGGCTCGGTGCCGACGATCTATCAGTTGCTGTCGCCCCAGGACGAGCGGGCGACCACGTTCTATAAGGGCAACTTCGAATACGACCCACGCCACCTGGGCTATCGCACCGAAGCGTTCACCAACGGCTTTATCTTCGACACCCGGATTACCGGCAATCACAACAGCGGCCATGAGTTCCGCGCCGGCGAACGCGGTAACGGCGTCATTGGCCGCTTGCTGCAACCGCAGGAGCGCTGGGCCTTGCTGGAGTATTTGAAAGTACTGGGCGGGCCACTGGAGTCGCAACTGTAATGATGAACCTCACCGGTAAAAGGATGTTGGCATGTTGATCACCCTCTGGCTGCGCCTCGGCGCCTTTTTGGGCAAGACGCTCTTGTGGCTGCTGGGTATCGGGTTGCTCGGCTGGGCCCTGTCCACGGCCTGGTTTGCCTGGCAGCACAAGGGACCGGTCCCGGACAAGGAACAGATCGCACCCGGCGAAGCTGCCATGACCCAGGACATCATCCAGACCGCGATCCGCATCGTCGATCAGCACCGCGAAGGCACGCGTTACCTGCGCGACGCCCATGCCAAGGCCCACGGTTGCGTCATGGCCGAAGTCCAGGTGCCGAGCGACCTGCCGGCGCCGTTGCGCCAAGGCGTGTTTGCCGAACCGGGCAAGACTTGGCAGGCCACGATCCGCCTGTCCAACGGCAACGCTTATCCGCAATTCGACAGCCTGCGCGATGCACGGGGGATGGCGATCAAGCTGCTGAACGTACCGGGCAAACAACTGCTTGCTGATCGGCAATCACAGGGCGAGCAGGATTTCGTGATGTTCAATCATCCGAACTTCTTTGTCAGTGATGTCGCCGAGTACCGTCAGAATGTGGCCGCCCAGGCTGACGGGAAGAAGGTGATGGCGTTCTTTCCGAGCCTGGACCCGCGCACCTGGCAGATCCGTCATCTGTTCATCGCCCTGGCGACCCTCTCGCCGGCTCCGGCCAGTCCGACCCAGACCACTTATTTCTCGGTATCGCCTTACAAATTCGGCGAAGCCAATGCCAAGTTTCGCGTCGCGCCGGACCCGGATAGCTGCCCAAGCTATACCCTGCCCCCTCAGAACCAGGACCTGCCGAACTTTCTGCGTAGCGCGTTGAATCAGCAGTTATCCATAGACCGCGTGCTAGCGTGTTTCGTCCTGCAGATCCAACGGCAGGATCCGAGCAAGTACATGCCGATCGAAGACACCAGTATTGAATGGCAGGAAAGTGATGCACCGTTCGAGACCGTGGCGCACATCAAGGTGCCGGCCCAGGATTTCGACACGCCCAAGCTGAACCTGGCTTGCGACAACCAGTCGTTCAACCCGTGGTTCGGCATCGAGGCACACCGCCCCATCGGCGGCATCAATCGCCTGCGCAAGGCGGTGTATGAGGCGGTCAGCGATTACCGCCACAGCCGCAATGCCGAGCAGTAGCAACGGCCAAATGACAGGCAACAAAAAGCCCGCTCATTGAGCGGGCTTTTTGTGGTGACCTGGCGTTCAGCGGGCCAGGAAACCGAAGATGGCGCAGCGGACGGGACTCGAACCCGCGACCCCCGGCGTGACAGGCCGGTATTCTAACCGACTGAACTACCGCTGCGCGTAACATTGAAAGCTTGGTGGGTGATGACGGGATCGAACCGCCGACATTCTGCTTGTAAGGCAGACGCTCTCCCAGCTGAGCTAATCACCCTTCACTTTCGATGCGGGGCGCATTCTCTCACAGTTTTTAGTAACATGCTGATTTAATTGGAAAATTCAGCAAAAAACATGATCGACACACACCGCGGTAACTGCAAACAGCAAAAAGCCCGCGTTAGCGGGCTTTCCGTGGTGACCTGGCGTTCAGTGTTCCAGGTAACCGAATATGGCGCAGCGGACGGGACTCGAACCCGCGACCCCCGGCGTGACAGGCCGGTATTCTAACCGACTGAACTACCGCTGCGCGTAACACGTTGAACGAATGGTGGGTGATGACGGGATCGAACCGCCGACATTCTGCTTGTAAGGCAGACGCTCTCCCAGCTGAGCTAATCACCCTTCGCTTTCGGTGTGGCGCGCATTCTACGGAGCACTCTTTAAGCTGGCAAGCACTTTTTAAATTAATTTTTTCAGGCCTTCCAAAGGCTTAGCGAAGGGTTGGCCTATGGCGCCGCGAAGAGAATAATGCCCCCCTTTGTATAAAGGAGAGACTCACCCCATGTGGTTCAAAAACCTGCTTATCTATCGCCTGACCCAAGATCTGCCTTTTGATGCCGAGGCGTTGGAAACTGCACTGGCCAGCAAACTGGCGCGTCCATGTGCAAGCCAGGAGTTGACCACTTACGGTTTCGTCGCGCCGTTTGGCAAAGGCGAAGACGCGCCATTGGTGCATGTCAGCCAGGATTTCCTGCTGATCGCCGCGCGCAAGGAAGAACGCATCCTGCCGGGTAGCGTCGTGCGCGATGCCCTGAAGGAAAAGGTCGAAGAGATCGAAGCCGAGCAAATGCGCAAGGTCTATAAAAAGGAACGGGACCAGCTCAAGGATGAAATCATCCAGGCGTTCCTGCCCCGCGCCTTCATCCGTCGCTCGTCCACCTTCGCCGCCATCGCGCCGAAACAGGGCCTGATCCTGGTGAACTCGGCCAGCCCGAAACGCGCCGAAGACCTGCTGTCCACCCTGCGCGAAGTCATCGGCTCACTGCCAGTGCGCCCGCTGACGGTCAAGATGGCCCCGACCGCCACCATGACCGACTGGGTCAAGACCCAGAAAGCCGCGGACGATTTCTTCGTGCTGGATGAATGCGAACTGCGCGACACCCACGAGGACGGCGGCATCGTGCGCTGCAAGCGCCAGGACCTGACCAGCGACGAAATCCAGCTGCACCTGAACACCGGCAAGGTGGTGACGCAACTGTCGCTGGCCTGGCAGGACAAACTGTCCTTCGTGCTCGACGACAAGATGGTGGTCAAGCGCCTGAAGTTCGAAGACCTGCTGCAGGACCAGGCGGAGCAGGACGGTGGCGACGAAGCCCTCGGCCAACTGGACGCCAGCTTCACGCTGATGATGTTGACGTTCGGCGAGTTCCTGCCGGCGCTGGTTGAAGCGTTGGGTGGGGAAGAGATGCCGCAGGGGATCTAAACCCGGCGGATAGCTACCTTGTGGGAGCGAGCTTGCTCGCGATAACGGTATGACAGCCACCGAGATGTTGACTGACACTCCGCCATCGCGAGCAAGCTCGCTCCCACATGAGTATTGGATGTTCTTAATAATAAGGATCAGGTCATGCGCGCACTGGCTGCATTGAGCCGCTTCGTCGGCAATACCTTCGCTTACTGGGTACTGATTTTCGCCGTCGTGGCATTTTGGCAGCCGGCCTGGTTCATCGGCCTGAAAAGCGCCATCGTGCCGCTGCTCGGGCTGGTGATGTTCGGCATGGGCCTGACCCTCAAGCTCGAAGACTTCGCTGAAGTCGCACGCCATCCCTGGCGCGTGGCCCTGGGCGTGGTCGCCCATTTCGTGATCATGCCCGGCGTGGCGTGGTTGCTCTGCCAAGTTTTCCATCTGCCACCGGAAATTGCCGTCGGCGTAATTCTGGTGGGCTGCTGCCCAAGCGGCACCTCATCGAATGTCATGACCTGGCTGGCCCGCGGCGACCTGGCACTGTCGGTGGCCATCGCTGCCGTCACCACCTTGCTCGCGCCGCTGCTGACCCCGGCGCTGATCTGGTTGCTGGCCTCGGCCTGGTTGCCGGTGTCATTCATGGAGCTGTTCTGGTCGATCCTGCAAGTGGTGCTGCTGCCGATCGTGCTGGGCGTGGTGGCGCAGCGGTTGCTGGGGAACAAGGTACGCCATGCCGTGGAGGTGTTGCCGTTGGTGTCGGTGGTGAGCATCGTCATCATCGTCACCGCCGTCGTCGCCGCCAGCCAGGCAAAAATTGCCGAATCGGGCCTGTTGATCATGGCCGTGGTGATGCTGCACAACAGCTTCGGTTTTTTGCTGGGCTACTTCACCGGGCATCTGTTCAAGCTGCCGCTGGCCCAGCGCAAATCCCTGGCACTGGAAGTGGGCATGCAGAACTCCGGCTTGGGCGCGGCCCTGGCCAGCGCGCATTTCTCGCCGCTGGCGGCGGTCCCCAGCGCGCTGTTCAGCGTCTGGCACAACATTTCCGGGGCTTTGCTCTCGACGTACTTCCGGCGCATGAGCGAAAAGCAGGACCGCGAAACTCTGGCCGCCCGGCAAACCGCTGACTAAGGCAAACTTGATCGAGTGGTCAATCATTGGCACTCTATCCATCCAGGCGGGGACGACCCCGCCGCTCGATTGAGTCTTGAATCCGGGGACGACCCCATCCATCGATGAGGTGTCTGATGTCTTGGATCATTCTGTTTTTTGCCGGCCTGTTCGAAGTCGGCTGGGCTGTCGGCCTGAAGTACACCGACGGCTTCAGCCGCCCTCTCCCCACTGCACTGACCATTGCCGCCATGGCGATCAGCCTCGGCCTGCTCGGCCTTGCCATGAAGGAGCTGCCGCTGGGTACCGCCTATGCGATCTGGACCGGGGTCGGTGCCGTGGGCACGGTGATCGCCGGGATCATTTTGTTTGGTGAGTCGATGGCGCTGGTTCGCCTGGCCAGCGTGGCGTTGATCGTTGCGGGGTTGATCGGGCTCAAGGTCAGCGCCTGAATTTTCCTGCAGGAACCAAACCTCTGAGGGCAGCAAGGTCTGTGGGATTAAACCTGTGGGAGCAAAGCTTGCTCGCGATGGCGTCCTTGCGATCGCTATCGCGGGCAAGCCTTGCTCCCACAGTTCTTGCTCCCCACAGGTTTAATCCCCCAAACCTTCTGCCCCACAGTTTTTTGTTTAGCGGACGGTGCCGCGCAGGTCTCCCACCAACGCCTGCAAACTCGAAGGCGTTGCCGCCTCTACCGCGACCGCCGAACCCGCCACCAGCGTCACCCTCGACCAGAACCGGCGAAACAGCCCCTTGGCCGGGTCGCGGCTGAAGAAACTGCCCCACAGCCCCTGCAGCGCCAGGGGAATCACCGGCACCGGGGTTTCCTGGAGGATGCGTGTCAGTCCGCTTTTGAACTCATTGATCTCACCGTCAGCGGTCAATTTTCCTTCAGGGAAAATGCACACCAGCTCGCCGTCCTTCAGGTATTGGGCAATTCGTTTGAAGGCTTTTTCGTAGATCTGAATGTCTTCCTGGCGCCCGGCAATCGGGATGGTCCCAGCGGTGCGGAAGATGAAATTCAGCACTGGCAGGTTGTAGATCTTGTAGTACATCACGAAACGAATCGGCCGACGCACCGCACCACCGATCAGCAAGGCATCGACGAAAGACACGTGGTTGCAGACCAACAGCGCAGCCCCTTCATCCGGTATCGCCTCCAGGTTGCGATGCTCCACGCGGTACATGGAATGGCTCAGCAGCCAGATCATGAAACGCATGCTGAACTCGGGGACGATCTTGAAGATGTAGGCGTTGACGCCGATGTTGAGCAGCGACACCACCAGGAACAAATGCGGGATCGACAGCTTGGCCAGGCTTAACAAGACGATGGAGACAATCGCCGAAACCACCATGAACAACGCGTTGAGAATGTTGTTGGCGGCGATCACCCGTGCCCGTTCGTTCTCCACCGTGCGCGACTGGATCAGCGCGTACAGCGGCACGATATAGAAGCCACCGAACACACCCAGGCCAAGGATGTCGATCAACACCAGCCAGGCGTGACCGAAACCGAGTACTTCAAGCCAACCGTGCCCCTCGACGCTGTCGGGAATTCCACCGGAATGCCACCACAGCAGCAGACCGAACACGGTGAGTCCGAACGAGCCGAACGGCACCAGGCCGATCTCGACTTTGCGCCCGGAGAGCCTTTCGCAGAGCATCGACCCCAGGGCGATGCCCACCGAGAACACCGTCAGAATCAAGGTCACCACGGTTTCGTCACCGTGCATCCACTCCTTGGCGTAGGCCGGGATCTGCGTCAGGTAGATCGCCCCGACGAACCAGAACCAGGAGTTGCCGACAATCGAACGGGACACCGCCGGGGTTTGCCCCAAACCCAGCTTCAGGGTGGCCCAAGATTGGCTGAAGATGTTCCAGTTCAGGCGCATTTGCGGCGAGGCCGCCGCTGCCCGTGGGATGCCACGGCTGGCGAGATAGCCGAGCACCGCGACGCCGACAATCGCGCAAGACACCACCGGTGCGTACTGGGCCGAGGACATCATGATCCCGGCGCCGATGGTGCCGGCGAGAATCGCCAGGAAGGTGCCCATTTCCACCAGGCCGTTGCCACCGACCAACTCTTCCTCATGCAAGGCCTGAGGCAGGATCGAATACTTCACCGGACCGAACAGCGCCGAATGGGTGCCCATGGCGAACAACGCCAGCAGCATCAGCCACAGATGATCGAACATGAAGCCCACCGCGCCGACCGCCATGATGGCGATTTCGCCGAGCTTGATCAGGCGGATCAGCGCATCCTTGGCGAATTTTTCCCCAAACTGCCCCGCCAGAGCCGAGAACAGAAAGAACGGCAGGATAAACAGCAGCGCGCAGAGGTTGACCCAGATCGAGCGGTCCCCCTCGATGGTCAATTTGTAGAGGATGGCGAGAATCAGCGACTGCTTGAAAATGTTGTCGTTGAACGCGCCAAGGGACTGCGTGATGAAGAACGGCAGGAAACGCCGCGTGCGAAGCAAGGTGAACTGCGAAGGGTGACTCATCTTCCATGTTCCTGAGTGGCGTGGACGCTTATTGGAATGAACGTTTTTCGATCCAGGCCACACATTACCTGTCTTTAACGATTATTTCGCCAGCTCCGCAATGCACGGCGACACAAACAACTCACCGTGCCAGGCGCCCAGCAGCGTGCGTCGGGCGACGATCAGCCACAGCACAACCAGCATCGCCACCAGCACGCTGCCGAAGACGCTGAAGAATTCCAGTTTCAGCAGGTCTGCCAGTTTCAATGTGGTCAGCGCAAACACGCCCAAGGGGAAGGTAAAGCCCCACCAGCCAAGGTTGAACGGGATGCCGCCGCGTAGATAGCGGGCGGTGATCAGCAACGCCATCAACATCCACCAGAACCCAAAACCCCATAACGTGATACCGGCCACCAGCCCCAGCCCGGCGGCGATCTCGCCCACGCCAGACAGGCCATTGGCAGCAAAAATCAGGGGGGCATCATTGCCCAGCAACAACATGCCCAGAGCACCGGTGCCGATCGGGCCAAGGGCCAGCCAGCTCGAGGCGGCCATGCTTTCGTGCGGCAGTTTGTGCAGGGCCATGCGCAACAGCAGGATTGTCAGGATGCTGAACGCCACCGGCAGGGAAAAGGCCCAGAGCACGTAGCTGGTAACCAGCATGATCAGTTGCGAGTGAACGTCCGCCAGATGCGGCGCCAACAGCCCACCACTGGCGGCTGCGACTTCCGCGGCCACTACCGGCAACAGCCATACGGCGGTCATCTGGTCGATCCGGTGTTCCTGGCGGGTGAACATCAGAAATGGAATCAACACGCCGCAGGCCAAGGACATCGCTACGTCAATCCACCACAGCACCTCGGCCACCGGCACCACGCCCTCGCCCCAGCGCGGCAGCCCAAACAGTAAAAGGCCGTTGATGAGGGTCGCCAGCCCCATGGGAATGGTGCCGAAAAACATCGAGACCGTTGAATGACCGAAAATCCGTCGTGCTTCGTCGAAGAACAACACCCAGCGGGCTGTGTACATCAAGGCGAACACCACGAACAACAGCGTGTTGAACAACCACAATCCTTCGCCCAAGGCGTGCAGGCCTGGCATCGTCGTCGGCCATTGCGCCAAGGCCAGCGCCAGCACACCGGTGCCCATGACCACGGCAAACCAGTTAGGCGTGAATTGACGAATGGCCTCCAGCGGCCTGGGCAAATGGCTCAAGGGGCGCAAGCGGTTTTTTGCAGCACAGCATGTCATGGCGAACTCCTGTCCTCAGTTGAGGTGGAACCATGCTAGAGCCGAATCGAATATCTATATAACGGGCAATTTCTCTATATGTTATCTACTTTACAGATAACGGTCAGACACTGCCCTCAGTCTCGATCACCAGAATCCTCGCTTCGCCCAAGGGATTGGCCACATGCTCGGTGCCCACAGAGGCGTAGAAAATATCCCCGGCGTCCAGCAAAGCCTCTTTTTCAACACCGTCTTCCCGATAGCACATCTGCACTTGCCCATCGAGCACCACGAAGACTTCCTGGCCGTCGTTGATGTGCCATTTGTAGGGCTGATCGGTCCAGTGCAGGCGCGTGGTGATGCCGTTCATGTTGGCGATATCCAGCGCCGCCCAGGCACGGTCACCGGTGAAGGATTTACTGCGGATGATTTTCAAGAGATCCGTCCGGAATGAAGACTGAGGTGCCAAGACTAACCCACTGCCTGCGGCACCTGCATGCCTGGTTTCAAGGCCGAACGCCATCGCTGAGCGGTTTGATCGACTGCCGCAACCCCCACAGCGCTGCGACGCACAACACGATCAACACGGCGCCATACCCATCGGTCGTCGGGATCAAGCCGAACACCCGCGTCAGGTTCCCCGCCAGCAGCGACGGCAGGCTGAAGGCCAGGTAACTGAGGACATAGAACGCCGACATCAGGCCGGCCCGTTCGTGGGGCAAGGCCAGCGGCATGAGACTGCGCAGCGCCCCCAGGAACCCGGCGCCGAAACCGCCACCAGTGACCAGCGTGCCGACGAAGAACAACGGCAAGCTGGCACCATGCACCGCCACCAGCACCAATGCCAGGCCGATCACCAACAGGCTCGCGGACGGACGCAATATTGTGTCGGCCTCCTGGTTGCGCAACAGGTAGATGGCTGATGCGCCACTGAGGGTCAACACCGCCACCAGCGCGCCACCGATCAGATTGGAGGTCGATCCGGTAGCCGCCCGCACCAGCGACGGTGCCAGTGACAGGTAGAAACCGCCCACGGCCCAGGCCGCCAGATCCAATGGCAGGACCCGCCACAAGGCCCGCCGCGCCTGGAGTGGTACGTGCAAGGTCGGACGCAAGGACTGCCAGGCACCCGCTTGCGGGCTGACGCTTTCTTTCAGGCGCCAGAGGTAAACGGCCTGGGCCAGGAACAACCCCAGCAGCAGCCAGTAGGTCAGTTGCAACGGCAACGGTGCGAACTCGGCCAGCAGGCCACAGCCCAGCGCCCCGCACGCCATGCCCAACAGCGGCGCAACGCTGGTGATCAACGGACCTTGGCGACGGTCGAAGTCCAGCAAGGCAGCACCCAATACACTGGTGGCCATGCCAGTGGCGAACCCCTGGATCAACCGGGCACTGATCAACCAGACGACACTGTCGGCACTGATGAACAGCAGCATCGCCAGTATGTTGAGCAACAGCGCCACGAAAATCACCGGCTTGCGGCCCAGGTAATCCGACAGCGACCCCACGGTCAGCAAGGCCGCCAGCAGGCTGAAGGCGTACACGCCGAAAATCAGCGTCAGAACGGCTGGGGAAAACTGTAATTGTTCCTGATAGAGGTGATACAACGGCGTCGGCGCGCTGGACGCGGCGAGAAAACCGAGCAAGGCAAGCGCCAGGAAAATCAGGCTGGCGCGGGTCGAAGCTGGACGGGACATGAGCACGCTCCACAAGAACATTCGCAAAAGCTAATTTTTTGCTTTTGCGGAGTGTGCTACCGGTGTGCGCTTAAAGCAAATTCTTTGTGTTAAGGTCTGACACATGGCTATTAAAGAAGGTTTACGCCCCGGCGGCCGAAGCGCCCGGGTCCAGGAATCGATTCATTCGGCGGTCCGCGCCCTGCTGCAAGAGCAGGACCGCGCCACACTGACCGTGCCGCAAATCGCTGCGCGCGCCGGGGTCACGCCGTCCACTATCTACCGGCGCTGGGGCGATCTGCCGGCGCTGCTGGCCGACGTCGCCATCGCCCGCATGCGCCCCGACGGCGAACCGGCCGACACCGGCAGCTTGC
This sequence comes from Pseudomonas sp. NFACC14, assembly GCF_900106885.1. Taxonomy (NCBI): domain Bacteria; kingdom Pseudomonadati; phylum Pseudomonadota; class Gammaproteobacteria; order Pseudomonadales; family Pseudomonadaceae; genus Pseudomonas; species Pseudomonas sp. NFACC14. Next base: position 100,553 of record NZ_FNOA01000019.1, on the reverse strand, counting down.
GCGGCGACCTGCGCGCCTGGGCCGAGCAGTACCTGGACGAAATGAGTTCCGAGCCCGGTCGCAACATGATGCGTGACATCCAGGCCTGCGCCACCCCAGGGTTTTGCGTAGGGATCATCAGCCGTCAGTTGCAGATCATCCTGGACCGCTATCCCGATGAGCCCAACCCAGGCGTCGAGCGGCTGATCAATGTGGTGGTGGCGCCGACGGTTTTTCGCATTCTCTTTGCTACTGCGCCGTTGGAGGCTGGGGAGTTGTATCGGTTGGTGGATATTGCGTTGGGTCAGTAACACCGTCATCGCGAGCAAGCTCGCTCCCACACTGAGTATTAGGCGAACATAAATTTCGTGTTCACAGCAGATCAAATGTGGGAGCGAGCTTGCTCGCGATGAGGCCCGCCCAGACACCTCATTGCCCACCCTGCGACGCCCCACCACGCCTCGACCTTGGTCGACACTGACGAACCCGAGCGGGCATGCGAGACTGTCCTGCCGGGCTCAAGTCCCGGTGTCTTTGTTGGGGAGTTTCCATGTCGTTGTCCAGCGGGCTGATCGCCGTTGTCGCCCTGGCCTATATGGCCATCATGTTCGCCATCGCCTTCTACGGCGACCGACGCAGCACGCCGCTGCCGCCACGGGTGCGGGCCTGGGTCTATAGCCTGTCGCTGGCGGTGTATTGCACCAGTTGGACGTTCTTCGGCGCCGTGGGCCAGGCCGCCGAACAGCTCTGGTCGTTCCTGCCGATCTACCTCGGGCCGATCCTGCTGCTGGTGCTGGCGCCGTGGGTCCTGCAGAAAATGGTGATGATCAGCAAACAGGAGAACATCACCTCCATCGCCGACTTCATCGCCGCCCGCTATGGCAAGTCCCAATCCCTGGCGGTGGTGGTCGCACTGATCTGCCTGGTGGGCGTGCTGCCGTACATTGCCTTGCAGCTCAAGGGCATCGTGCTCGGGGTGAACCTGTTGATCGGTGCCGGCGCCGACGCCATGGGCACCCGCGCCCAGGACACCGCGCTGATCGTCTCGCTGATCCTGGCACTGTTCACTATCGTGTTCGGTACCCGCAACCTGGACGCCACCGAACACCACCGAGGCATGGTGCTGGCGATTGCCTTCGAATCCCTGGTCAAGCTGTTCGCCTTCCTGGCGGTTGGCGCCTTCGTGACCTTCGGCCTGTACGACGGTTTCGACGACCTGTTCAATCAGGCGATGCTCGCCCCACGCCTGGAGCAATACTGGAAAGAAACCATCAATTGGCCGTCCATGGTGGTGCAGACCGGGGTGGCGATGATGGCGATCATCTGCTTGCCGCGGCAGTTCCACGTGACCGTGGTGGAAAACATCGAGCCCCAGGACCTGCGCCTGGCCAAATGGGTATTCCCTGCCTACCTGGCCCTGGCCGCGCTGTTCGTGGTGCCCATCGCCCTCGCCGGGCAGATGATGCTGCCCAGTTCCGTGCTGCCGGACTCGTTCGTCATCAGCCTGCCGCTGGCCCAGGCCCATCCGGCCCTGGCGGTACTGGCGTTCATCGGCGGCGCCTCGGCGGCCACTGGCATGGTGATCGTGGCCAGCGTGGCGCTGTCGACCATGGTCTCCAACGACATGTTGTTGCCCTGGCTGTTGCGCCGCAACAACGCCGAACGCCCCTTCGAGGTGTTCCGCCAGTGGATGTTGTCGGTGCGCCGGGTCAGCATCGTGGTCATCCTGTTGCTGGCCTATGTCAGCTATCGGCTGCTGGGTTCGACGGCGAGCCTGGCGACCATCGGCCAGATCGCCTTCGCCGCCGTGACCCAACTGGCCCCGGCCATGCTCGGCGCGCTGTACTGGAAACAAGCCAACCGCCGCGGCGTGTTCGCCGGCCTCGCCACGGGGATCTTCCTGTGGTTCTACACCCTGGTGTTGCCGATTGCCGCCCACAGCCTGGGCTGGTCGCTCAGCAGTTTCCCGGGGCTGGCCTGGTTGCACGGCAATCCCTTGAACCTGCCGATCACGCCGCTGACCCAAGGGGTGGTCCTGTCCCTGGCCGGCAACTTCACGCTGTTCGCCTGGGTGTCGGTGCTGTCGCGCACACGCGTCTCGGAACACTGGCAGGCCGGGCGCTTCATCGGCCAGGAAATCAGCGCCCGCCCCAACCCCCGCTCGATGCTGGCGGTGCACATCGACGACCTCTTGCAACTGGCCGCACGTTTCGTCGGCGAAGAGCGGGCACGGCAAAGCTTCATTCGCTTCGCCTACCGCCAGGGCAAAGGCTTCAACCCAAACCAGAACGCCGACAGCGAATGGATCGCCCACACCGAACGCCTGCTGGCCGGTGTACTCGGCGCCTCTTCGACACGTGCGGTCGTGAAAGCCGCCATCGAAGGTCGGGAGATGCAGCTCGAAGACGTGGTCCGGATCGCGGACGAAGCGTCGGAAGTGCTGCAGTTCAACCGCGCCCTGTTGCAAGGCGCCATCGAGAACATCAGCCAGGGCATCAGCGTGGTCGACCAGTCCCTCAGACTGGTGGCATGGAACCGCCGCTACCTGGAGCTGTTCAAGTACCCGGACGGCTTGATCAGTGTCGGCCGGCCCATTGCCGACATCATCCGCTACAACGCCGAACGAGGCCTCTGCGGGCCGGGCGAGGCGGAAGTCCATGTCGCCAGGCGCCTGCACTGGATGCGCCAGGGCCGAGCCCATACCTCTGAACGGCTGTTCCCCAACGGCCGGGTCATCGAGCTGATCGGCAACCCGATGCCCGGTGGCGGTTTCGTCATGAGTTTCACCGACATCACCGCCTTCCGTGAGGCCGCACAGGCGCTGACCGAAGCCAATGAAGGGCTGGAGCAACGAGTGGCGGAACGCACCCGGGAACTGTCGCAGTTGAACCTGGCCCTGACCGAAGCCAAGAGCACCGCCGAAGCGGCCTATCAATCCAAGACCCGATTCCTGGCGGCGGTCAGCCACGACCTGATGCAACCGCTCAATGCCGCGCGTCTGTTCTCCGCCGCGCTGTCCCATCAGCACGACGGTTTGCCGAGCGAGGCCCGGCAACTGGTGCAACACCTGGACAGTTCACTGCGCTCGGCTGAAGACCTGATCACCGACTTGCTGGATATCTCCCGCCTGGAAAACGGCAAGATCAACCCCGACCGCAAGCCCTTCGCCCTCAACGACCTGCTCGATACCCTCGGCGCGGAGTTCACGGCGCTGGCCCAGGAACAAGGCTTGAAGTTCCGGGTTCGCGGCTCGAAGTTGCGGGTGGACAGCGACATCAAGCTGCTGCGGCGCATTTTGCAGAACTTCCTGACCAACGCTTTCCGCTACGCCAAGGGCCCGGTGCTGCTGGGCGCACGTCGGCGCAACGGCGAGGTGTGCCTGGAAGTCTGGGACCGCGGGCCGGGCATCGCCGAGGACAAGCTGCAAGTCATTTTCGAAGAGTTCAAGCGCCTGGACAGCCACCAGACCCGCGCCGAAAAAGGCCTGGGCCTGGGCCTGGCCATCGCCGACGGCCTGTGCCGCGTGCTGGGCCATACCTTGCGCGTACGCTCCTGGCCGGGGCGCGGCAGCGTGTTCAGCGTCAGCGTGCCCTTGGCCCAAACACAGGCCGTCGTACCGGGCCCCGTGGCCGAAACCAACGGTCACTTGCCAAGCGGCGCGCAGGTGCTGTGCGTCGATAACGAAGACAGCATCCTGATCGGCATGAACAGCCTGCTGACGCGCTGGGGTTGCCAGGTGTGGACCGCGCGCAACCGCGAGGAATGCGAGCGTTGGCTGGCCCAGGGCGGCAGACCGCAACTGGCGCTGGTGGATTTTCATCTGGACGACGGCGAGACCGGCACCGAACTGATGGCCTGGTTGCGCAGGCGCATGGGGGAACCGGTGCCAGGGGTGGTGATCAGCGCCGATGGCCGCCCCGAGACGGTGGCCCTGGTGCATGCGGCGGGCCTGGATTACCTGGCCAAGCCGGTGAAGCCGGCGGCGTTGCGGGCGTTGTTGAGTCGGCATTTGCCGTTGTAGGTACAGGAGTTCTCCAGCCGGGCACTGAGCCTGTGGCGAGGGGATTTATCCCCGCTCGGCTGCGCAGCAGTCGTAAAGCGGCTTGCATGGTTCATCAGTTGCACCGCGGTGCCCAGGACTGGGGTTGCTACGCAACCCAGCGGGGATAAATCCCCTCGCCACAGGTTTTGCATCAAGCCTAAGGGTTTCATCAATCCTGGGTTTTTGCGGTTTCTTCCGGCAACTCAGGCAGCCCATCCGCATCCGTCATCGCCCGCTCGAGCAAATCGGCAGGCAAACTCTTACTCGCCCGGGCACCGAGCAGCTTGAGCTGTTCGCTGCGGCTGATCAGGTTGCCGCGCCCTTCTGTCAGTTTGTTGCGCGCCGCACTGTAGGCCTTGTCCAATTGCTGCAAGCGACTGCCGATCTCGTCCAGGTCCTGGATGAACAGGACGAACTTGTCATACAGCCACCCGGCCCGCTCGGCGATTTCCCGGGCGTTCTGGCTCTGGCGTTCCTGCTTCCACAAGCTGTCGATCACCCGTAGCGTCGCCAGCAGCGTAGTCGGGCTGACAATCACGATGTTGCGGTCGAAGGCTTCCTGGAACAGGTTCGGCTCGGCTTGCAAGGCGGCGGAAAACGCCGCTTCGATTGGCACGAACAGCAACACGAAATCCAGGCTGTGCAAACCGTCCAGGCGCTTGTAGTCCTTGCCGGCCAAGCCTTTGACGTGGGCACGCAACGACACCACATGTTGCTTGAGGGCGAGTTGGCCGATGGCGTCATCTTCAGCGGCCACGTACTGCTGATAGGCCGTGAGGCTGACCTTGGAATCGACCACCACTTGCTTATCGCCCGGCAGATAAATCAACACGTCCGGCTGGAAACGCTCGCCGTCCGGGCCCTTGAGGCTGACCTGGGTCTGATACTCGCGGCCCTTCTCCAGGCCGGCATGTTCAAGCACCCGCTCCAGGATCAGTTCGCCCCAGTTACCCTGGGTCTTCTGGCCCTTGAGCGCCCGGGTGAGGTTGGTGGCTTCGTCGCTCAGGCGCAGGTTCAGTTGTTGCAAGCGCTCCAGTTCCTTGCCCAGGGAGAAACGCTCCCGGGCCTCGGCCTGGTAACTTTCTTCAACGCGTTTTTCGAAGGACTGGATGCGTTCCTTCAGCGGATCGAGCAACTGGCCCAGGCGTTGCTGGCTGGTTTCGGCGAAACGCTGTTCCCGTTCGTCGAAGATCTTCCCGGCAAGCTCGGCGAACTGCGCCCGCAGCTCGTCTCGCGAGCCTTGCAGGTCATCCAGGCGTTGCTGATGGCTTTCCTGCTGCTCGCGCAGTTCGGCCTGCAACGACGCCGCCTGGGCATCGAGCCGGCGCAGCTCGGCTTCCTTGTTGGCACGTTCGAGGTTCCAGGCGTGGGCCGCATCCCGGGCATTGTCGCGCTCGATCTGCAGCAATTCGACCTCACGGCAGGCCGCGGCAAGCTCGGCCTGCTTGGCGGCGTTGGCCTGGCTCAGATCGCTGATTTCGTCGCGGCAGGCATCGAGCTGGGCATTGAGTCCATCATGGGCCATGTGGGCCGTGGCCAGGCGCTCCTCCAGCAGGGCCAGTTCGGTCTGCGCGGCGGCGGCTTGGCGTTGCAGGTGCCAGGCCAGTGCCAGCAATGGCACCGCAGCGCCTGCCAGGCCAAACAACAGGCTGGTCAAATCCATAGCCATGACAATTCCTGCCGATCAAATAAAGCCCGAAGGTTAACCAAGCGGCTGGGGGTTGCCCAGCGCAGTCTTCGTTTTCAATCTTCGATTTCACCGAGGGCCCGGCGGGCACGATCATCGCCGGCACGGGCGGCCTGGCGCAGCAGGTCGTGGCCGATGCGTCGATCCCGGGCGTTGCCGCATTCCCGGCACATCAACTGCCCGAGGCGACTTTGCGCGGCCACTACGCCTTCACGGGCCGGTTGCTTGAGCAAACGACCAGCCAAGTGCTTGACGCTGGGGCTTTCCCCCAGCCGCGGGCTGTCGAGCAGCCACTCAGCCACCCGCATCGACAAACGTTTGGGCGGGGTAACACCAGAGGGTGTGGAGGTAACAGGATTTGATACTGAGCGAAACTTCATAAAACACTGTGGGACAGATCGGAAGGCGCGCCACTCTACTCCTTTTTTCGTACGGGTAAAGCCGAAAAAAACCGGCACGCCCGTGCTAGAGCAAGCGCTTGGGACAATCCACAGAAGCTGTGGATAACTCAGTGGACAACCCCCCCTGAACTCGCGCAAAGCCCTGTGGAACGGGGCCTGCGCTCAAACTGACGATTTTTTCACCAGTAAAAAAAAGCGATGTTTTTCATTGACTTAAATTTTGGATACAGGCACCTACCCCGGATTGTTCCCACATGACAGTTCGGTGACAAGTGGTGCCGCGAGTGTGCACAAGTAACAGCTGAACGGGTTATAACGCTGCGATTTTTTGGCACAACGGGCGGTAAAAGCTGGGGATAACCTCCGGCCGTGCATTGCAGCAACGCTGGCGTGGGCGCACTTGCAAGCGTCGGTTCCTGTGCTACGGCATGCCCTCCATAGCGATTGGGTGCCCACTTGAATATTTTTTAACCAACACCCTTCCCTTCACGGGTTCGATCCGTTAATATCCGCAGCGTTAGTACCAAGCTGAAAGTCAATTCCGGGTCGAATACATCTCCACGGTCAGCCATCCTCCCAAGGACGCCTCACCGAAAAAAGGAGACCGACCCCCTCGATGGTTTCCAGGTAAATCTTGCGCCAACACAGCCTTTGATCGAATGCAAAGGGTGTTGCCAGGCTCATTACTCTGACCGAACCAACCTGCAAAATTGATCAGGATCTTCACCCTGGGCCCAGAACCTTTGCCCTCGATGTGTTGCCTGCCCTCCTAAGTACCTACCTGCCAGCCCAAGCGCGCACTTATATAGCGCTCAAACTGGCTGCTTTGTTCCAGTCGGGTTCTTCGTTCGACCAATGGTGGTCGACGTTACTGGAACGTTTTAACGTTGCACGGTTCTTAACCGTGTCATTTGCAGGAACACCCATAACATGTCCACTCAAATCCACGCACAGGATGCTATCCGCACCCTCACCAACGCTTTTGCACCGATGAACTGCCTGATCATGGCCGCTCGCAAAGGCTGCTTCAGCTTCACGCTGGTCAACGAACACGGCATCGCCCGTCACAGCGAACGCCTGTACCCCGACCAGTACTCCAGCGCCGAACCGCTGCAGGCCGTGATCGAGCGTACTCGCCAGGCACTGGTTGCCTGAGACGCCACAAAAGCTGAAACCCAAAGGCCCCGCTCAGAAAGCGGGGCTTTTTATTGCCCGAAATTTCTCGATTAAGCGAAACGCCGTAAGCACCAACGGATATAACAGTTATAACCGTTCGCTGAAGATGTTTTAAAAACAGTCCTTTACAGCGGGAATATGACACTACACTTCAAGTCAAGCGGCATGATCCGCTTCCGGCGGGGCCTGGACCGATCCACCGCTGCCAAGCCCATACTCTTCAGGCCCCGCCCCTTTCACACTTCGAGGGTTTTATGGGTATCGCTGCCAGCGAACTGTGTCGATATGTGATCCGCCCGACGCTCCTCTACCTTGAGCGTCACAGCGCCACCGCGGAATCCTTGTTACTGGGCATTGCCGCCAGCCAGTCCGCCCTGGGTTCAGCCCTGCATGATCGACGCGGGCATGGCTTGTATCGCATTACCGAGCCCCGCCACCAGGCACTCTGGGACCATTACCTGGCACGAGATCCGGAACGGGCCAGCCTGGTGCGCGGCCTGGCCAGCCAGCATGCCTTTCTCAGCGGCCCGCACCTGGAGTTGACCGTCAATTTGCGCTACGCCACCGCCATCGCCTGGCTGCTGGTAGAGGAACAGAATACCCCGCTTCCCGACGCCGACGACCTGCTGGGCATGGCCCGCATCTGGCGCCAGACCTTTCATCCCCAAGGGCGTCTGCGAGATTTCACCTGCGCCTGGCAAATCTGTGTTTCGCCGCTGAGTCAGGTCGCTTGCTGATGGGAAATTTGGAAACTTCCTACAACGGTCGCGAATCTGGTCGGATTGTCCTACAAAACCGCTCTAAATCAAGCCATACAGGCTATAGCGCTTGAACGAAAATGTTGGTAATTTTCGCCCCGGTGATCACCAGGAGTTCTAACAATGAAAAAAATGATGCTCAAAACCACCCTTGGCCTTGCCGTTACCTTGGCATCCACACAACTTTTCGCCAGTGGCTTTGCCTTGAACGAACAAAGCATCAGTGGCATGGGCACTGGTTTCGCAGGTCGTTCCTCTTCTGCCGATGACGCCAGCACCGTGTTTGGCAACCCTGCCGGCATGTCGCGCCTCAAGCGCCAGCAAGTCACCGGCGGGTTCGCCGCCATCGATGCCTCCACCGATATCGACGATGCCAGCGGTACCCAGTCCGGCACCAACAAGGGCGACATGGTTCCGCTCACCGGCGTTCCGATGGGCTACTACGTCAAGCCTATCGATGATCAGTGGGCTTTCGGCCTGGGTGTCTACGCGCCGTTTGGCTTGATCACCGATTACGAAAACGGCTTCCAGGGCCGAAGTTTCGGCAGCAAGAGCGAAGTGAAGGTCGTCACCTTCCAGCCAACCGTCAGCTATGCCTTCAACGACAAGGTATCGATCGGTTTCGGCCCGACCATCAACCGGATTTCCGGCTCCCTGGAATCGCAGTTGGGCGTACCGGGTCTGCCGGAGGCCGGCGTAGAGATCAAGGGTGACGACATTGGCTACGGCTATAATGTCGGCGTGCTGGTCCAGGCAACCGACACCACTCGTGTCGGCTTGACCTACCATTCCAAGGTCAAGTACAAGCTTGAAGGCCACACTGAAGTGAATCCGGGCGCCGGGATGCCTGCCTTCCTGCTTACCAACGGTCGCTACGACGCTTCGCTGGACATCACCACGCCTGAGTCGGTGGACTTTTCGGTCACTCAACAAATCAATGATGCCTGGACCGTCTATGCCGGTAGCACCTGGACTCGTTGGAGCCGCCTGAAAGAAATCACTGTGGAAAACGAAGGCACCAGCAGTGGCGGCGGTCTATTGAACCCTGCTCTCGGCACCATCACTGAAGAACAGAACTGGCACGACACCTGGGCCTACGCCATCGGTACCTCCTACCAGTTGAACAAACAGTGGGTACTGCGTACCGGCCTGACCTTCGACCAGGCACCGACCAATAACCAGGACCGTTCGCCACGTATCCCGACCGGCGACCGGACCATCTTCAGCCTGGGTGCTGGCTGGAGTCCGACCGACGACCTGACCATCGACGTGGCCTATTCCTACCTCAAGGAAGAAAAAGTCAACGTCAGCGGCAGCAATGCCCTCGGCCAGTCCTACAACGCCAAATACGAAAACAGCGCCAACGGTTTCGGTGTCGGTGCAACCTACCGCTTCTGATGTTTCACGGCGAACCTGACCCCCTCGCCAGTCGAAGCGAAAAAAAGCCCCGCACTCTGCAAAGAGGCGGGGCTTTTTCGTCGCAGGTGTCAGGGTTTGGAGGCGATGGCCGCTTCTACCGCCTTGATGAAATCGGGATCGTCAGGCTTGATCCGGCTGGAAAAACTGCCAACCACCTTGCCCTGGCGGTCCACCACGTACTTATAGAAATTCCATTTCGGCGCGCCGGATTGTTCAGCCAAGTGCTTGAACAGCGGTATCGCATCCGCACCCCGCACCGGCTGCGGTTCAGTCATGGTGAAGGTCACACCGTAATTGACGTAGCAGACCTTGGCGGTTTCGGCTCCGTCCTTGGATTCCTGCTTGAAGTCATTGGACGGTACGCCCAACACTTGCAACCCTTGGTCCTTGTAGCGCTGGTTGAGCGCCTCGAGGCCCTTGAATTGCGGGGCGAACCCACAGAAGCTGGCGGTGTTCACCACCACCAGAGGTTTGCCGGCAAAGCGCTGGCACAAATCAATGGTTTCCTTGGCCCGCAGCTTGGGCAACGAACCCTCCAGCAACGGTGGGCAACCGGCGGCCCAGACTTGCCCGGTCACAGCCAGCAACAGGGCGGGAACAGCAAACCAGCGCATCAACATGTCGTTACTTCCTTAAAGCATGTCAGACCACGACGTTACTCTGCCACGCCCGCCGCCGTCCATTGTTCAACACGTCCCCATGCCCAGCTGCATCAAGGCCAACCCGCCCTGGTGCCAGCCCCACCAGGCGAGTGCCAGCAACAGGCCGGCGCCGGCAGCGATCAACCACGGGCCGATGCGACTCATGCCGCACCGACCTGGACTTGCAGGCGCGCCACCGGCCGTTCACGCACCGGCCAGTTCAACGCCGCCGCCAGCAGGCTGAGCAGGATCGATACCTGCCAGATCAAGTCGTAGCTGCCCGTGCGGTCATACACCACCCCGCCCAACCAACCACCGAGGAACGAGCCCAACTGGTGGAACAGGAACACGATCCCACCCAACATCGACAGATTTCGTACACCAAACAGGGTCGCTACCGTGCCATTGGTCAACGGCACGGTCGACAGCCACAGCAAGCCCATTGCCATGCCAAACAGATATGCCGTGGTGGTCGTCACCGGTAGCCATAGGAACAAGCCGATAACCACCGCCCGCAACAGGTAAAGCCAAGTCAGCAAGCGCGGCTTGGACATGCGCCCGCCCAGCCAACCGGCAGTGTAGGTGCCGACGATATTGAACAGCCCGACCAGCGCCAGCACAGTTGTCCCGACACTCGCCGGCAGATGTTGGTCCACCAGATAGGCCGGCAAATGCACGCCGATGAACACCACCTGGAAACCGCAGACAAAAAAGCCGACCGCCAGCAGCCAGAACCCGGAATGGCTGCACGCCTCGCGCAAGGCTTCGGCCAGGGTCTGCTCGTTGCCAGCCACTGGCAAGGGCGCGTCCTTGAGCATGCTCACCAGCGGCACGATCAACGCCACCAGCAGCCCCAGCGCCAACAACGCCGCCGACCAACCCAGCCAGCCGATCAGCCCCAGCGTACCGGGCAACATGGCGAACTGGCCGAAGGAACCGGCGGCACTGGCGATGCCCATGCCCATGCTGCGTTTTTCCGGTGGCACGGCCCGTCCGACCACGCCGAGGATCACCGAGAACGAGGTGCCCGACAGGCCGATGCCAATCAAAAGACCCGCGCTCAACGACAAGGACCATGGCGAGTCGGCCATACCCATGAACACCAGACCGAGTGCGTAGAGCACGCCACCGATCAGCACCACTTTCGCCGCACCAAAGCGGTCGGCCAGCGCACCGGTGAAAGGCTGCGCCAGGCCCCAGATCAGGTTCTGCAAGGCAATGGCGAAGGCGAATACCTCACGGCCCCAGCCGAACTCGGCACTCATGGGCGCAAGGAACAGGCCGAAGCCATGCCGCACACCCAGGGACAACGCCAGGATCAGCGCGCTGCCCACCAGGACCCAACCACAGGTACGCCACATCGATGTCATTCTTATTCTCCGCTCGCGGGTATATACCCGCTTGTAGTCGAACGAACCGGCACTACGCCAGTTCGTCCAGCAAGGCCAGCAATGCCGTGCGCTTCTCGGCGCCCAGCTTATCGATCAATCGTTGTTGCGCCGCTTCCCAGGCCGGCAGCGCCGCCGCCAGCCGGGCGTGCCCGGTTTCGGTCAGCTCGACGATGCGGTTACGCAGGTCTTCGCCCTCGGCCAGCCTCACCAGCCCCTCGCCTTCCAGCACCCGCAGGTTGCGCCCCAAGGTGCTGCGGTCCAGACCCATGGCCTCGGCCAGGGAAGAAATGCTCGGCTGGTCCAGGCGCGCCAGGTTGCTCAGCAAAGAATACTGGGCAACGTTAATCCCGAAGCCGTCGAGGGCGCCGTCGTAATACCTGCTGACGCCACGGGCGGCACGACGCAGGTTGATGCACAGACATTGGGAAGGAAGCATGGTGCGTGTATATACCCGGGATAGAGCGAATGCAATTTTTAAATCGAGATTTTCGCCGCAGTGCGCGCCGATTCAAAGAAACCATTCACTCGCTCCTGTTATTTCTTACAGGTTTCAACGCCTCCAAACCGCGCTATAACGAGCCTGTACCGACAGCTTTGGCCAAGGGACTTGAACGCGCTCGCGACACCCGGTTCGTATGAAACAGGGTTTGGCGCTCCCCACGCCGTCATTCATCGTATACGGGAGTTTTGTCATGTATCGCTCCGACCCCATCGCGCCCCATCCTTCATCTGCCCAAGGCGGTTTCCAGCCTGAGCCTTCGCAACAACAGGCAGCAGTAAAACTCACGCGCAAGGAAACGGAGGTCCTGCAGTGGAGCGCCGCCGGCAAGTCTTCCTGGGAGATCAGCCAAATCGTCAACTGCAGCGAAGCCGGTGTGAATTATCACTTTTCCAACATTCGTCGCAAATTCGGTGTGAGCTCACGTTGGACTGCGGCATTCAAGGCGTTGGAGCTGGGTTTGATTGATAAACCCTACGTCCACGCAAATTCTGAAAAGACTTCCTGATTTGACAAGATCGGCTCGCCTGCAGAGCGCACGAACATGGGTGTTCAAACTCATCGAAGCGCTCTGGCGGGTGCGCAGTCGAGCCAGCTGTCCAGTGTTTCGTAACAGCCTCGAACCCTGCTTAAGCGTTACCCATCAATTGTTTCGGATCCTTCGCGCATTCTCCGGAAGCGGTTGCACGACGTTCGAAGCCGCAGAGGCAGGGAAACGTCCGGGGAGAACCGACATTTCAATTTCTACATACTTGGGTGGTGCTTCTCTACTCGCCTTTCTCGCCATGGCCTCCGTATAACTGGGTGGTGCAACATCATTATTCAGGCTGACTGAAACATCAGGGGCTCGGGGCGAGTTGTTAAATAGATGACTATATGGGGGCGGAGGCGCATCCAAAGCCGTATGCGGCGTCTGAGTCCCCGGACTTTGTCCTATCACGGTGGACCTGCCGCGCCCAACAACATATCGAGGAGGCCGAACTGCGGCAAACAGCGACCCTACGCCCATTGCACCGTTCAATGACGCAGCTATGACCAATGTCATACGTGTCATCCCATCAGTAAAAACAGCGCCCACGGACAGGCCGACCGTCACGAGCCCCAACAATGAAGCCGCAATCTTGAACACATGCCCCGACGGGTCGACTCGGCCGACTGGATCCCCCCCACAGTACGCATAAGCATTTATTCCGCCCCTTGCGAACGGACTCATCGAATCCGGGCTGTTAAAACGCATTAGCAATGGATTGAACGCCCTATAACCATTACCCAACAGGTAGTGGCCGGTGACCGGGTCGGCACGTTCGCCATTAAAACCCAACAAACCAGGCAGCCCACATGACGTCGGCCGGTGTCCATAGGGTGTATAGGCCATGGCCTGGTGCTGGCTGCGGTTCAATGCATGCAACACTGAGCGCTGAAGATCGCTGGCGAGTAACGTCGTCTCGTCGATTTCACCGTGATGCCACCGTTGCGCAAGCACGCTATCGGGCTGTTGGAAATACGAGTGGCGGACCTGCCCGTGAATTTCACTCGCCAAACGATTTCTTTGATAGAACCGCTGCTGGACCGGCTGATCGACGGGCGCGCAGTCGAGCAAACGATCCAGCGAGTCGTAGTGGTATCTGACCAGCGGAATAAGCCGTGGGCTGGACATGACCTTGATACCTGTAGGGTAAACAACCTGACCGTCAGTGTCGGTTTTCCCGGCCGATCTGCCTACTGTAAGAAGTAACAGGATTGGCAACCAATCAAGGCCGGCCCCTGCTAAAAAGTGCAATCTGCAGGAGCCGGCATGTATCAGGGACATTCAGCTCAATGAAAACTGATCGTAAAATTCAACGCCCCCTTCACCACCCCAGCAACAACCCGTGGGTCCGTCTGATAGAGACGCGCACTCAAGTCGAGAACGGTAGTCCCCGGTGAAATCGCCGCCAGCGGAACCTCCTGCTGCAGGGCCACCGGGGTCACCCCGTCGGCCTTGAGGACCTGGATGCCGACGCCACTGGCCGTCGAACCGGTGCCCAAGGTAAACCCGCCTTCCACGCCGGGGATCGGCACCGAGCCGTTGGTGGTTTCCAGGCGAATATTGGCCCAGGAGACATTGATGTCGCCGGGATCGGCGTCGCAGTTGCCCAGAGTGATATTGAACGGCACCGCCGGGGTGGCCGTGTCGGGCGCGCCGAAGTCCGAGGTGCGCCAGTCGCCCAACGGCACCGGGTTGGCGCTGACGCTGGAGACACCGCACTGGGCCTGGAGCACCGTGCCGCTCAACTGGAAGTCGAAGCCGTTGCCAATATTGGAAAAGCGCGTGCCGAACAAGGCCTTGTCGAAGGTATGCGGGCCAGGCGCAATAGGCCCGGTCTTGATCAGCGTGAGCTTGCCGCGAAGCTGGTCGATACGCAGCGGTGCGGTATTGGACACCGCGGCGCTGAGCAAGGCATTGAAGGGAACGGTCGGCTCGGTAATCGGAACGAAGGCATCGGCGGCGACACCATCGAACGGATGCTGCAACTTGATACGCGCCCCGATGCCGTCGATCCCGGTCATGAACACCTTACCGTTGACGTCTTCGCCATTGACCGGCGGCAAGGTACCAGGGAACAGCGGTGCGCTGGCGACAGCGTTGAAGGTCAGCGTCGAACCCAGGTCATTTTCGCAGTGAATGATCTGGCCTTCGGTACTGGGCATGGAAAAGCTGCGATCGAACTCACCGATCACATGCCCTGCCGCCGCATCCCTGGGCACATAGACGCTGCCTGCGTCGAGGCGGAAAGTCATGCTGCTGGCCGAAGTCACCCAACGGCAAAAACTGGCAGCCGCAGCCACCTCGATCTGGCAGGCGGCGATCAAGGCAACGACCCCGGCCAATCCTCGTGATGCTGATTTCATCTGTCGAATTCCTGAAGAATCAGGGCGCGCGCAGCGTTGCGGCGCCCGGCAAGGAAATTAATGCGCCAACGGCTCGGTGCAGGTGAGTGTCTGAAGCCGATAGCCTTGCGCCTGTTCCATGCTTTGCGGCGCGATCTGCAGCTGGCAATGCTGTCCGGGCTCCTTGCCCCAGCGCACATCCAGCGTCTGTGGTTCGGCCGTGGTGGTCAGCAGGACTTGCCCGGCCTGCCCAACCACGCCGAGCCGCTCGCCGCGGGCATCGCTGACCTGGGCGCCAAACGGCAACGGCTGCCCCCCCGGGGTGCGGCCCGTCAAGACCACGCGGTTGACCTTGCGCGCGGTAAAGGCGGCCTTGACCACGGCGCCGCGTCGGGGCACTACATGGGTCACGCCGTTGTCGATCTCTATCTCCGGATCCAACTGATCGGTTTGCAGCACCACCTGGTTCTGCCGGTAAGGACGCAGATGAGGGGCCAGGGCGTAGCCCTGGGCGTTGGTGCGCACGCCGGTGGCATTCAGTACGCCGACGCCCGGGGTGTCGGGCACCACCACCAAGCCCATGGTTTCGCCCAGGTAGGGACCCCATTCAAGGCCATCGCCATGCAGCAGGAGCGCACCACTGGCATTCAGTGAGAGGCTGCGATAGCCGTTGCCCTGGGTGTAGCCTCCGCCCACGCTGCCGAAGGGCGCTTGATAACCGAGGGCCAAGGTCGCCGAGCGCTGGTTGTCGTCGCTGTTGCTCAGCGCAGTGCTATAGCTGAGCCGGTTCTGATCGGCGCTGCCGGTCAGGCGCGCGGTCTGGCTGTAGCGACCGGCATTGTCCTGGAAGCCCAGGGTCGCGGTGTTCGAATGACCGAAGTCCAAGGGAAAGGAAATACTCAAACCGGCCTGTCGGCGACTGCCGTTGCGTTCATCGCTCAGGGACTGCGAGGCGAACAGGTTGTAGCTGACCTTACGGTGCTGGGTACTGAGGTTGAACTGGAACTGGCGCTGTTGCGGGTTATTGCCCCAGTAATCGTCTTGCGAGAGGGTCAGGTTGACCGAGCTGGTTCGCCCCAGGTCCTGGAACACCGCGGCTTCCAGGCGGCTACGCCGGCTACCGGCGAACTTGCCGTCGCGGTTGCGCTCACGCACGCTTTCGTCGAAATCCCGATAACCTTCGGTGGAGTAGCGATAACCGGCGAAACGCAGGCTGGTGCTGGTCTGGAAGGCCTTGCTGTATTTCAGCGCGTAGCTCATGCCCTGCACACCCTCACCACGTCCCGACTCGGCGCTGGAATGGGTGAGGTCGAAGGCCAGGGCGCCAAGGCCGCCCCAGTCCCGGGCCAGGCCCAGGTTGCCGGCCCGGTAGAAATCACTGCCCATCACCCCGCCATACCAGGTGGTGTTCCAGGCACTGCCCAGGGCCAGGGTGCCCTGCCAGAGCAAGGGATCGTCCTGGCCGCTGACGGCCGAGTAACGCCCCAGGGTCGCGCTGTAGCGCCAGACCCCTTCGCGCAGCAAGTTACCCAAGGTGGCATAGGGTTGGATAAAACGCTGGACCTGCCCGTCGTCGGCGGTCAACACCACTTCCAGCTCGCCGCTGCCGCCAGCGGTGCTCAGATCGTCGATCTCATAGGGGCCGGCGCTGACATAGGTGGAGTAGATCGGGTAGCCGTTCTGCTTGATTTCCAGCTTGGAGCGCGCCTGGACCACGCCGCGAATGATCGGCGCGTAGCCCTGCTGCAGGTCGGGCAGCATGCCCATGTCGGAGGCAACGACCATCCCGGTGATCGGCACACTGCGAAAAATCTCGCCGCCAGTGAAGGTCTTGCCCAGGGTCAAGTTGGCCCGGGTGCCGGGCAGGTCGCGCTGGGCATAGGTATAAGCCTGGGTCCATTCGCGCTGGCCGTCGGTGTTCTGGTGCAGTGCGTGATTACTGCGCAATCGCCAGGCGCCCAGGTTGAGGCCGCTGTTGAGGTACAGGTCATCACTGCTGGTAGAACCGCGATAGCGACTGGTGCCTTGCTGGGCGGATACCTGGTAGTTGACGAACGCCGCGTTGATACCGGCATCCCACTGCTCGGGATCGACCTGTCCGATCCTGTCACGGTGCATGGCGATCTGCGGCACCGAGAGCGACAGCAACAACTTGCCGGCGTCGAACTCGACGCGGGCATCGGCAATCAATGCCCGTAGATCCAGACATTTGGCGTCCTGGGGCAAGACCAGGCTCTCGAGCCTGACACCCAACTGCTCCAGCAGCCCCGCATCCAGACAAGGCGAGAGGCTTTGCTGGTCGGGATCGAGACTGAAATCCAGTTCTCGCTCACCGATGTAATGGCGGTTGATCTGGACAGCTACCCGATAGCGCCCCGGAGCGAGCGCCTGACCCTGGGTCAAGGCTTCAAGGGCCAGGGTGCCGGCGGTACCGCCCTGATGCATGAAGCCGGACTGGAATTCAAGCGCCTGGGTCGCCGATGCGGGCTTGGCGTCGAACCCGCCAACGGCTCCGCCAAGGACAAACAGAGGAGCGAGCCGCTGGCGCAAGGGCCGGCGGCGGGCAAGTACATGGGTCATGGTGGTCTTCCAGCGATAGTCGTGCGGGGGCGTGTCAGGGAAGCAGTTGGATCGCCATGGGCGCCGAGCTGACATGCGCGCCATAGTCGTCCACGGTCGAGAAACTCACCTGCAGTCCGGCGGCCGGCTTGATCCCTTCCAACGGGTAGGACTGGCTGGAGAACGGATAGGCCATGGCCGGGCTGCTGAAGGCCTGTTGCTGGCCATTGCCTTTGACTTCGATGCGCAGGAAAGACACATGGAACGGGCTCGGATTGTCCACCCACAAATGCGTTTTGCCCTCGACTTGCCTGATCGACCATTGCAAGTCCTTGAGGCGCAGCGTCGGGTTCTGCGTAAGCCCGGCGGGGCGATGGAACACCTTGATTCGCGTACGTAGGGCGATATTCAACACATTGGATTCCGCGTTCTCAGCCTGGGGAATTTCCTGGACATTGAAGAAGAACAGCGACTCGCGATCCTCGGGCAAATCGTTGGGCAGGCGGTTGATCTGCACCTGCTGTTCCTTACCCGGATCCAGGCGGAACAACGGCGGCGAAGCGATAAGCGGCACGGCGGTGGTGGTGTCGTCACTCTCGGTATTGACCCAGGTTTGCACGGCATAGGTCTGCTGGCTGGGGTTGCTGACGATCAATGCGGCACTGCGCTGTTCACTGGTGAACACCAGGCGTGTGCCGTTGATGCTCAAGGCCGCCTGGCTAGCGGGAATCTGGACGATCAGTGCGAGAACCAGCAAACAGGCTCGGATCGCCTTGGAAAAAACTGTGGGGATGCTCAGGCTGTACATAAAACGGATACCTTGGGCCTGGGCACTCCAAGAGTACCCAGGCGCTTACCGAGGTCCCCCGGCTGGCGCCGGGGGATGCAGATCAGGTGATGTTGACGATAAAGGCAACTTCAACCTGGGCGGCACCGGTGGTGACCGACCCTGCGGTGGATTTGTAGGCCGCGGTGAAGCGCATATCGGTAGGGGACGTGTCATCCAGTGGATAGTCGGCCGACTCGGCGCCGTAGCCGATCAGCGCACCCTTGTTGTCCATGATCGCAAGACCGATACCACGGGCATAACCGGTGCCCGAACGCAGGGCATGCAGGGTGTTGCCGGCGCCAGTGGCACCGTGCACGCCGGTGAACTTGACGGTGGCGTTGGTCGGCGCCGTGCAACCGGCGCCTGGGGTGACGCGCATGGCGAAATCACGGTGCCCGGCTTCATCGCCGATGGCCGCGAACTGGCTGCTGGCAACCCGGCCCAGACGCACCAGGTTTCCCGGCGCGCCGGTTTCCGGGTTGATGATTTCGATCGGGCAGGTGATGTCGGTGATCATCCCCTCGAAGTTGATGGTGCCGGTGGTGGCAAAGGCCGAAGAGGCGGCCATGCCGAGGATCAGGCCAAGGGGGAGTGCCAAAAGGGATTGCTTCATGGAGGATTGAACCTGTAGGGGAAAATAGAGTTTTCTCGCCCCGCAGCACCAAATTGGACGGCGCTGCGCGCAAGTGTGTTGTAAAACCCAGCTGTATGCCTTGGGTTCGGCTTGAGCAGGCTTTAACAGGCAAAACCCGGGACGTTCAGGTTCGCCTGAAGCCCCGATGAATTGCGGGGCGGACTTTAAGGATTTCTCTTACAGGTCGATGTCGGAGAGGGAGGCATTTGTTGTGGGAAATTTCAGCAGTGCGGGAGGAGAGATAGGTATTTTGAAGAGGGTAAGAAACGCATTTCACGCTGGGTGGGTGAATGAGGAAATAAGACATCGATGAAACTAAGAGCCGCTTTTCTTCCAATGGCGCGATCCGTATCAGGATCGCGCCATTGGAACCGACAACTCAGCCGACGTCGAGCACGTTACACTCTTGTTGCTGCGAAACAGAACAAAGAGTTATCTATTCCAAAACCGAGCGGGATCAGACACATGTTCACGTCTTAAATCTCGCTCCAATCTAGACTTCCTCTCATTTTCTATACGTGCGTTAGTCTGACGAATACGCGTCAAATGTTTGCTATGTTCCTCCGCATATTCAGACATTCGCAGCCGAACATCCAAAGGTATTTCCTGGCCTCTCTTCCATGTTTCCGTGACTATATGCACATCTCGTTGAACTTCATCATAGTCAAATTTGGCGGAATTCATGGATTCTTCCGCCTTAGCAAGTTTTTTCGGATCGGCTCCTGACTTCTTGGCGAGATTATACTTGGTAAGCTTATCCTCATACGCTCCACGCCTGGTTTCTTCCACAAACTCCAATGCCTTAAGCCTCTTATATTCACCTTTAGAGGCAATCGAAACGTCACTCGCTAAACTGCTGCTGACACTTGGCGTTCTTGCAACCTTGCCAGCAGCCTTGCTAGCACCTCCACCAAACAACCCCCTGACACCTCTGCCAAACCTTGACAACAATTTAGAAAACGGAAAATGCCCCGTCGGATCACTTTCACTCAATGGGTTGGTTACATAGCAATACGCATTGACATCACCCCTGCCAAAAGGACTCATCGAGTCCGGGCTATGGAAGCGCCTCAATAAAGGGTTATAAGCCCGGTAGCCATTACCCAATAAATACCAACCGGTTTGTATTTCGCGCAGCTCTCCGTTGTAACCCAGATGACTGTTCAACGATGAGCGATCTGCTCGATGACCGTAAGGTGAATAGGCGATACCCTCTCCCCCGCCCTGATGGACCTCATGCAGCACGGTGTTCATGGCGTCAGTAGCCAGCAATAATGACTTTCCCAGCGTGCCCGCCTGCTCCCCGAGCACCACGCCCTCGGCACGCACAAATGTATTGCCCTCGGAACCCACCAGTTGATTGGCCAACTCGCCATCCTGGTAGAACCTCGACTCATTGGCGCCAGCCATACGGCTACCGCTCAAGGTATCCAGCGCATCGTAGCGATAGCTACTGCCCGACTCGCCGGACAAAGCGCTGACACTGATCAACCGCCCCAGGCTGTCGTACTCGAGGATGCGCCCGGCCTCGTCCTGCAGCAGGTTGCCATCGGCGTCATAGGTGAACTCCAGTCGCGCCGGATAATCGGGCTGGAAGGTGTTGGTAATCGCCGTCAGTTGGCAGGGATCATCCGGATTGCCGTACTCGTAGTAACTGGCGTTGCGCCCGCCGTCGAACGCGGTTTCGACAAAGTCCAGGTTGTCCTGGGCATCAAAACCGAACATCTGGCTGCTGATGGTCTTGCCATAGGGGTCTACCGGTGCCTGGCTACCGGTGCAGGCGTACTCCACCAATCGTCCACGCATATCGTAGCTGTAGGTTTCATCGCGCAAGGTCTCGCTGCCCTGCACCAGGGTCCGCTGCGTCAGCCGGTCGACCTCGTCGTACACCTGGGTCAGGGTCTGGACCACGCCACCGCCCAAGTCGAAACGGCGCAGCACCTCCCGACCAAAATCGTCGTACTCCAGATGAGTGTTCAATGTCTGCCCGCCATCGACGGTCTCGATGTCCTGGAGCTGCCCCCAATCGTCGTAGGTAAAGGTCGAACGGGTGGTGCCCAGCTCGGTGGCGATCAGCCGGGCATGGTCGTCGTACTCATAGGACTGGGTCTGTTCGAGCACATCGGTGTAGCTGACCAGGCGCGCCTGGCGGCTGTACTCGTAGTGCATGACCCGCGTTGGCTGGCCGGTCTGTTCGCGGCTTTCGCTTTTTATTTCGCCGGTGCTGAAGTATGAGCGGACCAACCGATGGGTGTTGCCTTGCGGATCCTGCTCCTCAGTGCTCAGCAGCCGGGCATTTTGCGCGTCATAGCTGTAGTTCGCGGTGCTTTCCACGGCGATCCGCTGCTCCGGGTCTTCGCCGAGTTCCGGCCGGTAGACATAGGCGGTTTCCAACCCGCTGGGGCGCTTGACGCTTTTCGGCTGGCGTTGCCCCGGATCGAAGGTATAGACGCTTACGCGCCCGCCGGTAATCGACTTGATCATCCGGTCCAGGCCATCGAAAACTTGCTCACCGAGCACCGCTCCATTGACATTGATCTCCACCGGCAGGTCTTCGCTGCTGTGGAGCGCATACTTGCGCTCGACCTCGGTGCTGTCCGGCAACAGGGTCTTGGTCATCCGGTCGAACGCGTCGTATTCATAACGGGTCCAGTTGCCAGCCGCATCGTATTCCTCGGCGGTGCGCCCCAGCCCGTCGTAATGGTAGACATGCTCGCTGATCTGCTGCTCATTGCAGTCGATGCGCTTGACGCTGTCGGGCTTGTCGAACAGGTTGTTGGTGGTGACGGTCTTGCCCTGGCCCTCGAGCCATTGCGTGGTGGTGCGGTGAATGGGGTCGGTGACCTCGTGTTCCTCGACCCCATCGGGGCGGATCACACTGCGCTGTTCGCCCCAGTCGTCATAGTTGAAGAGGCTGGTGAGCGGCACGTCCTTGCCGCGCTCCCAGTCGATCACGGTTTCGCTGGTCATCTGTTCGAGCTGGTTGTAGCTCGCCCGGTATATCTCGCGGAACGCCTGCGGATTGCCGCCCAGCCCATCGGCATCGCGACGGGTTTCCTTGAGCACCCGGTTGTGCCCGTCGAGCCAACTGATGGTCTCGACCCCCTTGACGTCGATGGCGCTTTGCTGGGCCTGCTGGCCCACCGCGTTGACCAGGGTGTAGGTGTAGGTACGACTGGCCTCGTAGGGAGTGTCCGGGGCCACGGTTTCCTTGGTCGCCCGACCGAGCAGGTCATATTCGGTGGCAATCGCCACATCGTTGTCATCACGGCTGAGCAGCGGCTCGCCATTGAGCAGTGAATGCTCCAGGCGAATCGTCTTTTCCTCGCCGTCAAAACCCCGCACGGTATTGACGGTGTGCAGTACGGTTTCATCGGCGCGGGCGTTACGGGTCTTGCTGTAGACGTAGTCGGTGGTGGTCGCCAGGCCGTTGAGGGTCACCACATCCTGCAACTTGCGCCCGTGTTCGAAGGCATTGCCTGGTGCATTGATGTAGGTGAAGGCGCTCTGTTGCCGAACCTGATCACCCTCGAACAGGTTCTCCTCACTCAAGGCCAGCCAGGGCGACGTACCCGTGAGCCCGGGATATTCGGCATAGCGATAACGGGTCTGCAAAGTCGGTGCGGCGCCGTAGCCCGAGGGCGCCGGGGTGATGGTCTTGCTCTTGATACTGCGCACGAAGCCCTGCGGATCGGGCGGGCAGCCGTCCTCGCCGGCGGCAAGGTACCAACTGCTGGTTTCAGTCACGCCATTTGCATTGACCTGCTCCAGCAGGTTGCCGAAATCGTCATAGGTGGTGGTGACCACCTCTTCGCGCCGCGGCACGGTGGCAGCGGCATGGCGCCAGGTCTGGGTGACGCGCTTGGGCAGTTGGAAAAAGTTCGGTTGGTCCTTGAAGTCATCCAGCGGATTGACGTGGTACTCGTTCTCAGTCACCAACAAGGTGTCATCCCCGTTCGCGCTGCCGGCCTTTTGCAGGACTTCTTCGAGCACCAACAAATGGAACCGGTTGAACACCCGGCGAGTGGTCCGTATTGGTTTCTCGGCGATCGCGTCCCAAAGAATTTCCCGGGTTTCGTACTGATAGTTTCTGATCACGTTGTCGTGATAGAGGTTGTCCAGGCCATCATCGCTCCAGGTCACGCCGCTACCGTAACCGAGAAAGTTATTGCCGGTGCGGTCGTACTCGTAGTGGGTTTCGATGGGCGGCTGTTCGAATCCCGGATCACGGGTGTGCGAGTGCACCCGGGGCAACGTCCGGTCGCCCAGTCCGGGAAACGCATGTGGCGAACCGGAATAGCTGACCGTTTCATGGCCGCCGGTGGGGGTATGGACCTCCTTGAGCAAGGTCAGACCGCTCAGCGGGATGTACTCGAAACGCCAGGACGCCTGGTCCTCGGTGGGCAGGACGATGCTTTTTGTCTCGCCACCCAGAATATTCAGCACGAACAACGCTTCGTACTTGCTGCCGGGATGCAGCTTGACCTCCAGGGTGTTGCCACTGCGCTCCAGGCTCATCAGCTCGGTGAGATCGGCGTTGCGAACTTTGCTCAGCAACGGGTCGGTACCGAAGGCGGTGTATTCCAGGGTCACGCTATGGCCTTGGGGCGAGCGCATCTCCACCGGCATGGCGAACTGGCCCTGCCCCACCTGGAGGATCTCCACCAACCCGGATTTATGCTCGACCCGGTAGCGTTGGTTGCCCAAGTCGTGGAAATGAAAGGAGTCGAGCTTCTTCTCCGGGATCTCCATGCCATCGGGCCCGGGGTAGGCCTTGAAGGTTTCCCCGGTGTACAACGAGAGGATCCGCCGGTTCGGATCGTACTGCGAAAGTTGCAGGTTCCAGCCCTTGCCAAAACCACTGTCGGTGGCGTTGAGTGGATTGAAGTTCAATTGCAGCGGTACTATCGGGCCGTTGAGATCATTGGCCTTGAGTTCGGGCAGGGAGATGGCGCACGTGTATTGCCCGGTTCGCGGGTCTACTTGGTTCAGGATGAAGCTCAGGAAGTTGAAGGCGTTGGAGTGGATGGTTGTTGAGGTCGACATGGTGCTTCTCCTGAAGCAGCGGAATATTTAAACGGTGCGACCTGTAACAGGTCGCACCGTAAATCATCTAGGATTGCCCTACTATCGCGAGCTTGTTTCGATTAGTTCCATCGAAGCCGATTATCACACTGTGCCTGTTGCCATACTTGTCAAATACAATAACATTCAGTGCTTTATCAAAATCGGACTTGGCATAACCGTCATACCGCCAATATTCACGTCGCTGCAAGCTGAACAATACTTCACCTGCCGGTATTTCATCTCTAACCGTTTCCTCTGGCGCATTGAGTTGACCGAGCAAGCGTCGCTTGAGAATTTCATCGGTATGCAGAATTATCTTTCCCTTATCATTGAGGTCATCGGCGATGGCATATCCGGTAATGCTATGGATATCCTCAAGCATGGTGTCACTTTCCCACTTCACCATACTCGAGTTGCCGACAAACTGAATTTTCTTTATAGGCACCTGCCGTTGATTAATCAGTAGTTTTAAATAGTAGTAATCAAGGGTGGTCAAATCTTTTTCATCGTCCTCATCACCATCGACACGCGTCGGCCCTTTGTCACCAAAGGTTAAAAGTACCCCTCCACTGGTGCCGGCTTCCGGCGGTTCAACAGCATGCAGATTGATGACCTTACGGTCCGCATCGCCTTCCGATCCCGGGTTGGAATAGAACGTTTCATAGTTGTCGCTACGTAACATAGCTGCAACGCGTAGGTCTTCAACCTTATGGCATTGGACAAAGAATTCCTTGACCACCATACCCTTCGGTCTTTTTGGAGGATCATCCTGACTCAGTGTGGGATGAGGGTACCGCTCATAGATATTCTCGGACTCGGTGTAATACCATTTATTACCTTCAGGTACCCCGTCTTCACCGACTTCCGGCAACGGGATTTTCTGTTCTGCCGAGACCAGCTTTATGCTCTCGATTTCACTCTCCGACAACTCTCCATCACCAGCAGGCTGAACCCGCACTGTCACCTTGGCCTGTTGCAAGCCATTGGCATACACCGTTGGAGGGTAGGTGCTGACTTCGAAATCGAAGGTATCCAGGGCGTGCCATTGCGACTGCCGGGCATGCTCGGACAAGTGAATGATGCTGTAGCCGAAGTGATCGAAAAACTCATCGGAATGGCTGATTTTCACCACGCTGTAGGGCTGCGTGATCGTTGAGGGCGCAGTGAACAGCCCGGTTTGCCCATTGATGCTGCCCTCCCCGGCCACCACTTCCCAAGTGAATTGTTCAGGACGGTGCGGGCTCGGTGGCGACAATAATGCAGTGCCATTGGGGCGTAGGCCGGGATGCAGGGTCGGCGACATGTTCAATGCAAAGTTGCCTTGACGCAACAATACAGTGGCCACGGTTTTCTCGCCGGTACTGGTGTCTTCGACATCGATCAATACCGCTTTCAGCGTGCCATCCAGCAGGTCCGAAGAGGGCGGTGTATAGACTGCCTCGGCGCCATTGACCTGCAGCGAACCGACATTGCTGCGCGGCGTCCAGCGAAATGGCCCGGCGCCCAGCGAAGTCGCCTTGAGCCGTACATCACGGCGATCGCTCATCGGGATCAGCGACATTGAAGGCGTTACTACCACGCTGGTCAACACAACGACTACCAAGGCCGAAGCCGTGACTTCCTTACCGGTGTCCGGATCGGTGTACGTGGCAGTGACTACGTTACGTATGGCACTGCCGTCGAGCAGGTGGACATCGGGGGCTTCATATTCGCCATTGTTGCTAATGACGCCCAGTGCCCGACTGCCATCCACGCTGCGTACGCTCCATTGGACATTCGAGTGTCTGTAGCTCAGTTGTCGGATCTCGAACGTCTGCTTGTCACCTGCCTTGATCACCGGCAAAAGAGGATCAAGGGTGAAAGTCGTTTCTTTAGGATCGATGTGCCCGACCATCAGCAGGTCGCCCGGCAATCGGGCTTCGGTTAGTTGCAAGGCATTGCGCTCGGGAAAAAGTAGGTTGCTGATGGCCAAAACGTTTAAGCCGGGCAGATCCAACGAACGGAACACTTTCAATATATCCAGGAACGAAGGCCGTAGATGGGCATCCAATCGCTCAAAAATCTTGAATCGATCAGAAAACTTAACTAGAAATTCTTCAGGATCCCAATCACCATTGAATCGAACGATTGACTCAGCATCGCTTTCAAAAGTTACATAATTCAATTGAGATGAAAATACGGGAGCAAAAGTCAGCTTAACCGTAGCAGTCGCTATCGCATCCCAATACCTATTCTGGTCCTCTATCAACCAAACCCAATGACGATAATGCATAGGCAAAAGTCGTCCCCCTTGTAGCGCAACTTCCAGATTATTTTCGTCATTGGAAAAAACCTGCAGTGCTTTATCGGGGTCAGGGTCAGCTAAATTGAACGACAACGGTCCATGATTGCGTAGTGTAGTCTTTGAGGTAAGATCCTCGCCAAGCACAATCTCAAACCCAGGAAGATCAAACCCCCCTGCTACCGCAGACAGTTTTCGTGCAAGATGATTTGAGTCTGATGCTCTTAACCTCAAATTCCCCCCGATCTGTCTTTCAATCGCCTCCCGCACATACCAGTCAAAAACCACACGACTGGCTAATATTAATGACCCCGAATACAACGCCTTACCCGTCGTCGGATGCCGATCATTGGGAATCAAATAATCCACTGCAAGTTCATTAGGGTCGCCGCCTTCATTCGGATTGCCCTTGGTCCGGACAAATACCACCACCGCTCCCTCACCGTAGTCGTCGGAAGCACGATTCTTGCCCTCGTCCGTAGCCATGGTGCGAATCAGAAAAGAACGCGGCGCCAGGAGATCGACATCGCGCAAGTCGAGCATCCCTAGCTCATATATCCTGTCTTCAGGTTTCTGTTCGAGAAACAGTGACTTGAAGAAATTACCGAGGGTTTCCTGGGCTCGATCCTCATTGACCAGGTTACAACGGCAATTGTAGCCATCACCGATATCAACGATGACCCTGCCCTGTTCATTGACCGTACCGCGGCTCGCCGTCAGGTCGATATCCATGGTCAAGGTATAGCCCTGGTTAACGCTGACCACATAGCTGTAGAGAATCGCCCCGGGAACTTGTCCGGAGCCCTTGCGGACATAGGACACCGTGCCCGAGACGATATCCATGGTCGCCGTCGCCCGTGAGTTGCGCAGTGAGGCTTTTTCGAAGCTCAAGCGTGGATGGCTGAGGATCAACCCACTCATCTCCAGGTATTCACTGTCATCCGGCACCATGGACGGTGCACCGAAAATACGCTTGAGAAAGCTATCGCGGTTGAAACGGGTAATGTATTGCTGCTCCAATAGACTATTGACCTTGGCTCGGTTCATGAAGACCACGGCATCCCAGCCGAGCGTCACCGACTTGCCGTTCATCCTATTGGTGAGTTCATTCAACGAATAAGTAGTCATGGCTTTTGCCTTCAGCAATTTATAAGCAACGGCGAATGAATAACGGCACACCTGCCAACCAGATGGCCTTTACATTGATGTCAGTCAGAGCCCCAATCGGCCTTGAGGGTATTTCCCACACTGCCGATCAACTCCACGTAGCGTTCGAGCGGTAATGGAACGGCGGCAAGGGCATGGCTGTCCTGGAGTTCGCCCGGGACGGTACCGGAGACCACGACAAGACTGCCTGGAGGAACGAATGCCGGTTGCTGGTACACCCCGGTCTGATCGTTGAAAGTTCCTGTTCCACCGAGCAGTTTCCAGATCACCCGGGACGGATCGATCGGAGTGCCTTCCCTGCCCCTGAGTTCAAACTGCACAGTACCGCTGGCAGGATCGCTCGCCTCGGATATCCACATGGGTGTGGTCACCCCCAGCTTGGTGATCAGGAAATGGATATAAGCAGTCGTCGTCACCCCATTGACGGTTTGCTTGATCTCGATCTTGTCCATGTAAAACGGAACGTTCGGGTCTGTGCTACCAGGGCCCGCCGTATATTCACGTTCGTCGGGCTTGCCTGCCACCGGATCCAGCCTCGAGCCCCATTGGGGGGTGAGAATGTTCCACTCCAAGACTCCGCCATTCACCGACTGGGCAGTAAACTTGCGCTTTTCACCTGGGTCGCCGGCGTCGTATATCGGGTTGGCCACGATCACACTGGCCAGTATCGTGACCAATGCAGAGCTTTGGACCGCCACGCCATTCAGGGTCCCTTCGGCGGTGACCACCACGGCGAGGAAACCGTCGGGCAATTGGTCTGCCGCCGGGGCGGTAAAATAGC
The DNA here is from genome assembly GCF_900106885.1 of Pseudomonas sp. NFACC14. Taxonomy (NCBI): domain Bacteria; kingdom Pseudomonadati; phylum Pseudomonadota; class Gammaproteobacteria; order Pseudomonadales; family Pseudomonadaceae; genus Pseudomonas; species Pseudomonas sp. NFACC14. The sequence continues at coordinate 72,371 of NZ_FNOA01000019.1, read as the reverse complement.
CGGTTGAACTGATCAACTCCGGCATGTCGACTTGCCCATCGACATCGCGGACCTTCCAAACGAGATTGTCCGGCGTTGCGCTCAAGGAGAACTGAAAACCGCTGGTTGCCTCGATGGTGGATTGTCTGGGTGAGAGAACCAGGCTGGTGCGCAGTGGATCTATTTCACCAAATACCGCAAGATCGCCAGGAATAAATGCTTCGGTCAAGTGCAAGGCATTGTGACCGGGAAACAAAAGATTCCTGATCAGAAACGTGTCTATAGAAGGAACTTCAATTGTCTTGACCGCATCATAAATTGTTGTTCGAACCCTTTCCCTGATATGACCCTTTGTATCATTCTCACCGTCAAGATTCCAATAATGACCGGCAGATCCACCGAAGGTGGTAACGGCGTCCATACCTAACAATTCAGGATCGGTCAGCTCTACATGATTATTCTCCCTGTTCAACTGGACCTCCAACTTCATGCCCAGCTCATAATTACAACGATAATCAAAATCATGACTCGGATTAACTGCAGGCACTTTGCATCGCCCCGACACGATACCTATCCAGTGAATCATAAGACGACGGGTTGCACTGTAATTCACGGTTAACCCCGGGGCATTGCTGTCGATCTTGCTGAACGTATAAGCGAACGGATCTAACTTACTACTAGTCCAACCGTAATTCTGAGTGGGTGCGTACCAATACTGATACTGTGCCGTGGCCCAAGATATATTTCCGCCGCCAGCTGTAGCCTCCAATGTCGAAGCCATGTCCCGGCCAGCATCCACCACCCTCAACACCAGCCCGCTTCCGATGGAGTCTTCCAGAGCGGGCTTGAGAACTTTGCCTGCCAAAATTCGGCTAGATAGTAGCATCGTCCCGGTATATCTCTGACCATTGCCATCGGCCGGAATCATGTAGGGATCTCTGATACCGGGAAAGTCAAGGCCGTCTTGACCATCTTTCAGGGTGATGAACAACATCACCGCGCCATCACCATATTCTTCATCGCCAAACAAGGCATTGGGATCGGACTTCATAGTCCGAACTTCAAAATGTTGTGGCGTTAAAACCCCATTCAAATCGCCTTCAAGCCGCCCCAGAGGGAACCACGATAACTTGGTATCCAATGACTTGATGTATTCTTCAAACCGTCGGCCCACGTCCTCCATCGCCAGGCTGCCGATCACGAAATTGGCATTAAAATTGTCGGCATCACGCAGGTCGATCAGAACATCGCCCAGCCCGGAGACTCTTGCCTTGGTGATTGGCTGATCCATCCAAAGTTGCGGACCGCCTACCGGCAATACCTTGAGCATTCTGGAAACAAACATCCGCCCGCCGGAATATTTTTTTGTGCTGACGATCATTCCGCCGATCATATCCATGGTCAGGCGGGTCTTCGCCGGTAATTTCGGATCGGCGTTTTCAAAGGATAAGCGCGGCGCACCCAATTTAAGCCCATACATATGCTCCACATAGCTACCGTCACCCCACGGAGCCTCCATAGTGATGGGCTCGATATAACCATCTTCGCTATTGAATCGCTCGACATATAATTGAAATAGCAATTCATTGGTCTTGCGCTGATCGTAGAGAGTTACCGCGTCCCAGCCATAGGTGAAGGACTTACCTTGCATCTGATTGGTCAATTGCGTCAGGGTAAATTTGCTCATGATTTATCACTCCGATAGCCGGTAGTCTCTCTGTCTTTCAAAGTATTAAAACGTCGATAACGATGCATCGGGGTGCCATATACGGCGAACCGCAAAATCGCACGCACCCAATGAGTCCTGCATTGGCTGGAAATCTCAATACTGACCGAATAGAGTTATCCAGAGACCAAGTTATTAGCTCCTACCCTCCCTCGTCGCCTGAACCGGCCGAACGACCAGGCTCGCTTGACAAATAACCTGGAGGATAAAAATAAACATAAGGCGTTCGCTCGGACAGTTGCCCGGCTGCATCAACTGCACGCAAATGGAAGCGGTTATAGCCTTGAACACTGGAGGTATATTCGGTGCCGGTAATGTCTGCGATCGGTACCCACCATCGGTAAAGCCTGTATTTAACCGCGTTATTCGACGCGCTCCACTGAAACTGGATTGGGTAGTAATTATTGTGTTCCAAGCGAAAGTTTCCGGGAATCGGGAGAGAGGAATCTACAGGCGGGACCGTCTCATTCAGAATTTCAAGCAACTCCACATACTTGCTCAGCGGCAACGGAATCGCAGCAACGGCAAGCATGTCCTGGAACTCATCGGGGACCATACCCGACACGACGATAAAGCTGCCCGGCGCCACGGAGGCCGGTTCACGATAGCTACCTGTACTCTCATCGAAAGTGCCCGGCCCACCGAGCAATTTCCAGGTTACCCTGGAGGGGTCGACCGGGCCATGCGTGCCGCGCAGTTCAAACTGCACCGTGCCATTGTCAGGGTCGCTCGCCTCGGAAATTCGCAATGGCGTGGTGACCGCCTGGTTTTGAATCAGGACATGGATATAACCCACCTGGCCATTGGACGTTTGCCTGACTTCGATCTTGTCCAGGGAAAACGGTGTATAGCGGTCCGAACTGCCGCCAGCCGTATAGGTTCTTTTGGTCGGTTCACCCGATACCGGGGTCAAGCTTGAGCCCCATTGCGGCGTCAGGATATTCCATTCCAGGGCGCCACCGTCCAGTGACTCGGCAGTCAATTGTTTCGTTTCTCCCGGATCACAGCTGTCGTAAAGGGGGTTGGTCAAGACCATGCTGCCCAACACCGAAACCAACGCCGAGCTTTGCACCGGTGCTCCGTCCAAGGTGCCCCGCGCGGTCACCACGATGGCGAGAAAGCCCTCGGGCATTTGGCTTTGGGATGGCGCGGTAAAATACCCGCTCGAACTGATAACCTCCGGCAGCGACACCCGGCCATCGATATCCCGCGCCGACCAGGTCACATTGCTCGGCATCGGGGTCAGGTCGAACTGAAATCCGCTGCCAGCTTCAACGGTCGAGTTGAGCGGGGAGAGTTTCGCACTGGTACGTAGCGGGTCGATTTCACCGAACAGGGCGAGGTCGCCGGGGACGAAAGCCTTGGTCAGGTGCAGCGCGTTGTGCCCCGGGAATAACAGATTCCTTAGGGTGAAGACGTCGATCGACGGAATTTGGATATTATCGATGACACCGCCAATGGCGAATTGGACCCTGTCGCTGATATGCCTTTTCGTCTCCGCCTCACCGTCTTCATTCCAGTAATGACCGGCACTTCCGTTAAACGTGACCCGGGTTTGAATTATTTCAATGATCGGGTTATTCAGCGCTACATGATTGCTTGTCGGGTCCACATTGGCCTCGAGCAATACTTGCAGCCAATGCTTGCACTGGTAGCCAAAATCGTGATCCGGGTTCCTTGCGGGCACTTTGCATTGCCCCGAAACCGATGCGAGCCACTGGATGTAGAGATTGCCTTTTGCACCATAAAAGAGACTCAAGCCACTGGGTGCGTTGACGTCCCATTTGAATTGGTAAGCGAAGGGTTCCAACCTGCTGTTTGTGAATGACTGGCTTTGAGTGGGTGCGTACCAATAGGAATACATTGTCGTGTCAAAACCAACCTGGCTCCCACCGGCCGTCGCTTGCAGCGTCGAAGCAAGATCCTGCCCTTTATCGATGATCGTCAGTTCCAGGCCTTTACCTATGGAGCTTTCCAGCGCCGGCTTCAGAATTGACTCCACGAGCACTTTGTTCGATATCAGCAAGGTGCCGGTATATTTCCCCCCGCCCCCATCCGCCGGAATCAAATAAGGTGACTGGGCGTCGGGGAAGCGACTACTATCGCGCCCGCCCTTCAAGGTGATGAACAACATCACCGCGCCCTCGCCGTATTGCTCATCGCCCATCAGAGCGTTGGGAGCGGATTTCATCAACCGGACTTCGAAGTTTTGCGGAGTCAACGCACCATTCAACTCTCCGTCCAAGCGGCCCAGTGGGAACACTTTCTTGTCAGCGGGAATATTTTCCTGGAAGTACTCCTTGAAACGGATGCCGACTTTTTCCATCGACAGCTCGCCAAGCACGAAATTGGCCTTGAAGTTATTGGCATTTGCCAAATCGATCAGCACTTCGCCAAGACCGTTGACCTGGGCCTTGGTCACAGGCTGGTCCATCCACAGTTGTGGGCCACCCACAGGCAATATCTTGAGCAACTTCGATATGTAAAAAGGCCCGCCAGGAGGTTTTTTGGCGCTGACGATCATGCCGCCGATCATGTCCATGGTCAGGCGGGTCTTCGCCGGCAATTTCGGATCGGCGTTTTCAAACGACAAGCGCGGCGCACTCAACTTGAGGTCATGGATGTATTCTTTGTAGGCATCCTCGCCCCAGGGCGCCACCATCGACATCGGTTCGATATAGCCGTTTTCACTATTGACCCGCTCGATATAAAGCTGCAGCAATAATTCATTGGTCTTGCGCTGATCGTAGAGCACCACGGCGTCCCAACCACAGGTCAGGGATTTGCCGTGCATCTCGGCAATCAAACTCGTCAATGACATTTTGCTCATGATCCGATCTTCCCGGTGTCGCAAAGGGCATGCCTTGGGTAATCAATCCAACAACTTCAACTGCAACGGATTCTTGAACACCACAGTCGAGTGCCCGCCATCAAAACTGACACTCGCCCGCAGAGTGAACAGTGAATTAACCGGGATTCCCGCCAGGTGCGTGGTCGTCAGGCGCGCCGTGACGCCCGCAGTCGTCTCGGCGGGCAGGACCTGGCGCACGGCAATGATGTCGCGTTCAGGAACCGCGCTGGAGGTCAACCACAGGCGCACGCTTTGAGCCGTTGAAATGAACGACCAGAGACCCAGGCTCAACAATGCACCGCCGGGGGGAATAGCGGACAATCTCAGGGTCGCCGGCGAGCCGACCTGGGCGCCTTCGCAGGTAATCGCCGGATGGCTGGTCAGCTCACGCACGAACAACTGCAATGGGGGCTGGGCCTCTTGGCCCGAGACGCTATACGTCACTTCCACCGTCTTGCCGAAGTTCGGCGGCAAGGCCGTCGAAGGCACCTTGAATTTCAATGGGTTGGTCTGGGCAGGATCCACCGCGTCATACGAGCCCTCGGCCCCGAAGCCTTTCCAATGGGCGATGACCGAGTCATCGTCACCGATGGTCGCGCTCGGCGGAATGCTGATAAAGGCGCCACTGATGGCGGTGATCGGATTCAACTCGTCGCGGCCCTCGCTGACCACGCTGTTATCCACCGTGGGTGTCGGCAACACCAACGGCTCGCGAATCGTCAGTTCCAGAATTTCGCCGGAACCGGCCCCATCGTCACGGGCATATTGGTAGCGCAGGCTGACGGCACCGCCCTGATTATCGAGCAACCACTGAAGCGGCATCGGCACCTCGATCCGGCCGCTGTCGATCATCGCCTGGTCGATTCGCAGATACTGGACCGTGTTTTTATTCGGCCCACTGCCCAACCCGGTGCGTGTGCCGTAGACCAGCAGATCGTCACCCGCGCGAATCCCCGGATAAGGCGCCACCACCACCCGGATGCCCTCGGGGAACTGGATGGGATTGATCACGCTGCCGGTCAGGTCCATGACGGTCGCCGCCGGCAGTTCAGGTGTGCTGGGTGGCGTGACCAGGATCGTGCGTTCCACCGATTCGTCATCGGGCTGCGAGGGAGACGCATATTTGACCTGATAATGCAGGGCGATGCTGCCGTCGCGCACCGCCACGGCACTGCTTTTCAACACGGTCCAGGTCAGCACTGAACCGGGGTTGTTGCTCGGGTCGGTGTCACTGTCGCTCAAGGTCTTGGGAGGCAGGTTGACCGCAGGGCCGGAGTTCCCATCGCCACGGGTCCCCACCCAGAACAAGCGGACCACATCACCGTTGGCCATGCCGGGATAGGGCACGACCGCGAGGGTCATGCTGCCATCGATCTTGTCGGCATCCAGGTGCTGGTCGTGGGACTCCTTGATTTGCGGGGCGGGTAGCAGGCCATCCTGACGAGGTTTGGCCGGCGTTTTTTTTCCGTCTTTGATATGGCTTGTAGTCATATTGCCACCCTTCGAATCAATGCCGGTAGCCGGACAATTGCCCGTGCAAATACCTGAGTTTTTTTATTTATACGCTTGGCCAAACAGGCTGGGTACTAGCAGAACTACTAGGTTCCAAAGGTTCTTGTGAGTGCTAGATTCGACCAGAAGGTAACTGTGCAGCCACCCCTTCCAAACAGCCTCGGCCATTTAAATAGAGGTATCCGACCATGAACTCGCTTAAATCGACATTGAGAACTTGTGCCTGGATGACGCTTATCAGTGTCAGTGCTCTCGGCATTGTTGCGTGCGTTGCACCCGACCGGGGTAATACCACACAGAATGCTTTCGGAAGCATTCACTTCAATAACGACAAAGGCGAAGAAAAGTGCACTTTGCCAATCCCTGAAACAACCCTGACAGCGAACTTCAGCTTACCGAACCAATATTGTGAAAATAATATGGTTTCAACTTTCTGGCTGGAAAATGTACCCTCGGCAACTTTGATTCAGTTCTTTGAAAATGAGTCCTGCTCGAATGCGAAAGTCCCAAGTAATTTTTTCTTCCTGTTGAAAACCGTCAAGCAACCCACTGACTGGACCCCGCACGGCGCCGTGACACATTCCATCGATGCACTGCGACACCTGCGGCCGGGAGAGCTGATTGCCGGAAAACACCTACGGGTTGAGCCCGATGGAGCTTTTGTAGGTTCTGATCTAGCCAGCAAAAACCTCAACGAGCGCATCAGTTGCGTCTACATCGAACGCTCACAACCCGCTAACTAATCCAAACACTTTCAACAGGCAGCCCCCTCACCGCGCACACCGAGGACCACCCCCATGACCACCGCCACCTCCGTGCCCTCCAACGCCTTTAACTTCCTGAACTTCATCCTCAGCCAGGTCGACCCCCGCACCGGACAATACACTTGCGCCATCTCCCTGCCCGAACTCAAGGCCAATAACCTCTGTGGCCCAGTCGTACCGCTGCAATTGAATTTCAATGCGCTCAACACAAGCGACAGTGGCTTTGGCAAAGGTTGGGACCTGCAACTGTCCCAGTACAACCCGCACAGCCGGATACTTTCCCTGTATTCCGGGGAAACCTTCAAGGTCGATCCCGGGCCCGATGGCATGGAGATCCCGGAAAAGAAACTCGATACCTTTCACTTCCACGACCTGGGCGATCAACGCTACAAGGTCGTGCATAAATCCGGGTTGGTGGAAATCCTCCAGGTGGGCCAGGGCCAGGTCGCGATGCCGGTGGAAATGCTCTCGCCCCAGGGTCATAGCGTGACCCTGGAATACACAGCCTTCGGTACCCAGCCACTGCTGAACAAAATCCGCAATGCCGACCGTACCGAGCTGCTCAGGCTGGAACGCAGCGCCAACATCCTGGAGGTGAAGCTGTATCCCGACACCGCGTTGGAAGCCCTGTTCGTGCTGAATATCCTCGGCGGCGAAACCAAAAGCGTGGTGCTGCCCACCGACGACCTGGCGTCCTGGCGCTTCGACTACATCTCCCTGAGCGGCCTGACCCTGCTCAAGGAGGTCCGTACCCCCGCTGGCGGCCATGAAACCGTCAGCTATTCAGGCACACCGCATTCCTTCCCTGGGGTGCTCGACCGTACGCTGCCCAGGGTCCACTGGCACAAGATCGATCCGGGATTCGGGCAACCGATCATCGAAACGCATTATGAGTACGATCGCACCGGCAACAACTTCCTCGGTTATGGCAGTGGTGTCACCTGGACCAATAATGGCCTGGATAACCTTTATCGCGATGGCGTGGTCCGGGGCTATCGCTATGAAACCAGCGAGATTCTCTGGGATGCCCAGGCCCAGAAACCGATACGAACCACCCGCCGGGTGTTCAACCGGTTCCATCTGCAGGTGCTGGAAGAGACTTCGCAAAAAGCCAGCGCACCAGGCAAGGACGACTCCCTGCTGGTGACCGAGACCGAGTACTACGGCGACCCGCTGGATGACTTCAAGGACCAGCCGGCCTACTTCCAGTTGCCCAAGCGCCTGACCCAGACCTGGCGCAATGTTGCCGCCACCTTGCCCCGGCACAGTGAAGTGACGACCAGCACCTACGATGATTTCGGCAACCTGCTGGTGCAGGTCAATGCCAATGGCGTGACCGAAACCAACACCTGGTACAGCGCCTTGGGCGAGGATGACTGCCCGGCCGATCCGCACGGGTTCGTGCGCAATATCAAGAGCAAGACCGTGACACCGGCCGCTTCCGAGTACGGTGAGGCGCCTGTTTTGCAAACCTGCTATCGCTACGTTGAATACCCCGGGCTCGCCGGCAGCGACCGTTGGCTGGCCTTGAGCGACGAGACCCTGTTCCAGGTGGTGGACGACCAGCCACAGACCGAGTTGCGCCGTATCGCCCATGAGTATCTGGTCAACCCCGATGATCCCCGCCAGCACGGGTTGCTCAGCAAAATGCGGCAAACGCTGTACGGCCAGGACGATACCCTGACCACCACCGAATACGCCTACAGCATGACCCGCAGCGCCCGTACCGGGGCCATGGTCATGCGCACCGAAACCACCCTGGTCGGCTATGACGACCAACCCCGTGCGCCGATCCGCAAAACGATCATCGAAGAACACTCGCTGCTCAATGGCGCCAGACTGCTCAGCACCGATGATGTCGGCACCGAGATCGTCTACCAGTACGATCGCCTGGGCCGGGTGATCGAGGAGAGCGTGGCACCGGACACGGCCTACCATGCCAAGCGCACCTACAGCTACACGTTGACCAACACACCGGAGCAACAGGCGCAGCAGTGGGCCAAGGATGCCAAGGGCGTCGAAACCATTACCTGGCTGGATGGCTTGAACCGCGTATTGAAAGTGCAGCGTCAGGATGCCGATGCCATGGGCGGCGAACCCGATGCCTTGCGAGAAACCTACCGAGCGACCTACAACGCCCTCGGACAACTGGCCAGCGAGACCGACATCGATTGGGAAGGCAGCAAGAATGTTGCCCTGACCAGCCGCTACGAGTACGACGCCTGGGGCGAGCAATACAAGGTCATCGGCAGCGATGGCGTGGCGCATGTCACTGAAAACGACCCGCCCTCGCAAACCCTGCGCAGTTGGAGCGAGAGCGTTGCCACCCCGGTGAAAATAACGGGCAAGACCCGCTCGACGCTCAATCGCTTTGGCAAGGAAGACAAGGTCGAGGCGCTGGACGCAGCGGACAAGACGGTCAGCGAAATGCAGTTCTTCTATGACGGGTTGGGCAATTGTGTCGAGCAGATCGACCCGATGGGCGAAGCCACCCGTTTCACCTACGACCTGTTCGGTCGGGTGCAGGCCACCACATTGCCCGACTACAGTGAAATTCACCGCACGTACGCCCGTCACAGCGCCGATGAGTTACCCATCAAGCTTGAGGTCGTCGCCAATGAGACGAGCACCTGCGTCGGCTCGCAGACCTTCGACGGGCTGGATCGCCAGACCACACTGAAAGTCGGCCCGCGCCTGCAACAGTTCCAGTACAAAGGCGGGCAACTCCAGGTCGATACGCGGATCACCGCCAGCAACCAATCCATCAGCTACGAGTACCAGTTGGGACTGACCGGCGCACCGGTCGCCAGCATCGCCCCGGACGAGCAGTCGAGCTTCAACTACGACCAGCAAAGCGCGCAACTCACACTTTCGGAAAATACTCAGGGCCAGCACAGCTTCGACTACAGCTCCACCGGCCAACTGCGACGCGAGAGCTGGACCGAGAAGCGCTCGGGCAAGCAATGGCAAAGTCACTACACCCATACGTTGAATGGCCGGCCCCTGACCCGCACCAACGACAATGGCCTGCTTTGCACCTATGACTATGACGAAAAGGCCCGGCTCAAGAGCGTGACCCAGGGCCAGATCCAGGCGACCTTCGAATACGACAGCCTCGGCCAGATCAGCCTGATCACCACGCAGAACACCCATACCCGGCAGTCACTGGAAACCCGGCTGAGCTTCGACGACCAGGGCCGCGAGATACTCCGCCAGATAAACCTGAGCAGTGGTCACCCGCAGCAGACGATCACCCAGGTCTACCGGGCCGACAGCAAGCTGCACAGCCGCCATCGGCAACAGGGCGATGAAACCGAGCTGCTCGAAACCTTCGGCTACGACCCGCGCGGACGGCTGGTGCAGTACAACTGCGAAGGCAGCCAACTGCCGCAAGATCGCTATGGCAACGGGATTTGTGAACAGCTGTTCGCCTTCGATGCGCTGGACAATATCACCGAGGTTTATACGCTGTTCGCCGACGGCAGCCGCGACGAAACCGTGCGCACTTTTGCCGATGACGATCACTGCCAATTGGTCAGGATTACCCACAAGCACCCCGACTATCCGGACAGCATCGAGCTCGACTACGACGAGGATGGCAACCTGTTGCACGACGAAAACGGCCAGCGCCTGACGTATGACAGCCAGGGTCGTTTGTTGCGCGTCACCGACAGCGACGGCAAGACCGTCAGCCAATACCGCTACGACGCCCACGACCATTTGTTCGGCGTTACCCATGAGTCGGACGAGGAAACCTTGCGTTTCTACGATGACGACAGCCTGACCCGGACCGAACAAGGCGACAGGAAGATCCATTATCTGGGAATCGACGGCCAACCCTTGGGCCAGCAGCAACAGGACGATCCCGAGCGAACCCTGCTGCTACTGACCGATGCGAAGAACAGCGTACTGGGCGAGAGCAGCCAGGATGAGTTGCGCAAGGCCGTATATGGCGCCTATGGCGAACGTCGCCCGCAGGATGACCTGCAATGTCTGCTGGGCTTCAACGGCGAAGTCCGCGATGAAACCAGTGGCTGGTATCTGCTGGGCCGCGGCTACCGCGCCTACAACCCGACGCTGATGTGCTTCCACAGCCCGGATTCGCTGAGCCCGTTCGATGCCGGGGGGATCAACCCCTACATGTACACGGCGGGCGACCCGATCAACTTCGTCGACCCCACCGGGCATGCCAATCGTGGCGTGAACTGGCTGGGCGCGCTGGGCGCGGCGCTGTCGGCGATTGGTATTGCGTTGTCGATAGCGGCGGTGGTCATTGCGCCTCCGGTTGGGGCGCTGGCGATAGGTGTTACGAGTACCTTCACCTTGTTGGGGATTGGTGCCGGTGTTTATGGCATGTATGAAGGTATCATGGCTACCCACGCTACGAGGTTGCGAGATCGTGAAAGAAAGCAGACAAGTGCGCTGATTTCTGGTGGTTTGGACACGTTATTTGGTGTTTGGGGTCTGTCGCAAGCCATGAAGGCGGCTGCTAAAGTTGCTTCTGCTGCGGCTGCCACCCAAAGTTGGCATGCCCAAGTGGCAAAAAGCTTTGGCTCTATAGGACCGGATCAGACGGCCATAATTTCCAGGAGCGGGACAGGGGCTGCAGCCAGCGCGGTTGATGAGGGAGCCTCAGCGGCGGTACAAGGCGCGAACGCTGCAAAGCGTAGCGCCAGTGCCACAGAAGCAACCGATTTCTTGAATGAGGCATTTAGGAGCAAGTATCGCTTCTTTCAGAGAAAAAAACTCCCTAGGGTGCGATCCCAATACACTGGGCCTACGAACTCCCGCAAGCTAAAACGATCCCGTAGCGTAGGTGACTCCCCTACTGAGGGAGATCGCGCTGGTGCTGAAGTCAGTTCAAACGCAACAGAGCTTTCCGGAGCAGGTGGGGAGCTAATACACGGTAGAGACGGAAAATGGCATCTTGTCCAATCCGAAGTCACTAACGGCAAACTTAATGTCAAGTCATTCAGCGCCAAGGTATCGAAGGACGGAAAATGGATCAGAGACCGTAGCTAGATTTTATTCAAAGAGCTAGCGATACAATGGCACCATTGAAAAACCCGGTAGGTTCCCTACCGGGTAGTCCCAGACGTTTTTAAGCCACAACTTTCAACGCCAAACTCCTGAACTCAATATAACTCTCCCCCCCATCAAAACTCACCCCCGCATAAAGCGTAAACATGGAGTCAAGCGCCAGCCTATCCACATAATCCTTCGCGATCTTCATGCTGAATGTCCCATCGAAACCATGCGGGACCCCGCGCTGGAAATCGGTGCGCACGCCCTCCGCGATGGCCCACACGTTCATCCGCTGGCCCCGGGCCTGATAGATCCACCGGGCAATTTCCAGGTCCGCGCCCTCTGGCGGAACGCGCGATTTGGGAAGGGTCGCCGGCGAGCCCACCTGCGCCTGGCGGCAATGCACCTGCCCCAGCGCCCCGACGGCGAACGGGTTGATGCGCAGGGTATAAATCGCCGAATGCTGGGGGGACGTGCCGGGCCAATAATAGGTCTCGACCTTGCGCAAGTCGGAGCTGTCCACCGGAATGTTCGCCGCGACGACGGCTGCCGGGATGGCAAATTCCAACCCGCCGGCGGTGATGGGTCGCACGCCCGTGATGGAGCCGACACCGTCCTCGCCGCCCAGGCCGACGAAGTCCACGATGACGTCTTCGTGGGGATCGACCTCCGAGGCTTCCACCACCACGGTCACCCCTGAGCCACCGTTGAATGGATTCAACGTGCCCGTGCCTGACGGGGTACTGTTCGCCTCCTTCACGGTGGGAAAACGCCGTGGCGTAGGCGGCCGAATGTTCACATTCAGGCGCACCTCGCGAGAGGTGGAGACATTACCGGCGCGGTCGCTGATCTGGTAGTACGCAAAACGCTCGCCATTGTTATTGTCCCGAATGACACGACCCGGAACCTCCAGCGGCAGCGGCTGGCCGCTCTCGCCACGAAACAACGTGCGTGAATCGACTTTATCCGCCGGGTTCACCGGAAACGCAACTTGGCTCCAGTACCAAGTGATGACATCGCCTGGGGCGCCACCCGCATACGGCGGCACATCCCCCATCAACTTGTCATCGTTGTTGTCCAGGTACTGGTTGGTCACCTCGGTGGTGTCGAAGACCAGCCTGGGGTCGCTGCCGAGGTTGGGGGGGATTTCATCGATGGTGACCGTCAGATGTTCAGAGGGGTCAATATTGCCGCCAAAGAGCGTCACTTCGTACCACAGATCATGGACACCATGAACAACATGCAATGCCTCAAGATCGAAAAACAAATCGGCAGGCGGAGGACTGTTTCCACTCCCCCAGTCAGTCGATGTCCATTCCTTTTCATAAACGGGACGGGGCAGGTTATCCCAGTAAACCCGTAGAAACGACCTCAGCCCGGGACTTGGCGGTGAATCGATCCAAGGTGGAACTTCCACCCGCAACGGCTTACTCACATACTCAACCGGCAACAATCCGGTTTCGTCCCAATCGGAACTATCGGGCAGCAGTACTGAAACAATCGGCTTACGCAGTAGGCGGCGTGGAGAGTTGTCATCAGTCATGGCGATACTCCTTCAAGCAGGAACAAACATGCCAATGAACTATCAACTTCATCCATCAGCCCCGACGTAATAAGGAGCATTTAACACCGCACTCTGCAACTTGAGTACTGATAGAACTGCTAGGTTGACAACCCGTTTGGAACCCGGTGTGCAAAAACGACAAAGGGCTGGAATAACCAGCCCTTTGTCGTTATTTCGATAGATCACCAGGCATAAGATGCGCCGAGGTTGACGCCCCAGGGTTGCTTGATCTTGTCGCCATGACTGTAGTCGAGGTCGGCATGCAAGCGGACCTTGTCCGTGACCTTCATCGCCACCCCGCCACCCAAGGCCAGGCGCGAACCGGACAGGTCGTTGTCGAAACGGGTGTTGTTGACCTTGACCTCGTTCTCCTTGGCAAACTCATGCACCAGGGCCGCCTTCAGGTACGGTTGGAGAATCTGCCCACCGCCCAGGTTGATATCCCGACCCACCGTAGCGCCCGCCGTGCCCAGCAGCGAATGACTGCGGCTGCCCTCGGCGGTCATGCCGTTATCCAGCGAGTAGTCCTTGCCTTGCACCACCAGCGCGGCCGCCTGGACAAAAGGTTCGACGAAGTAACCGTCGTCGAGCTTGATATGCCGGCCAAACTCCAGCGTGGTGCCCACGCCATGGGTGTCATAGCTGCCCTTGGCCTTGGCACCATCGCTGAGGGCCACCTTGGATTCGTTCTGGAAGCGGTTCAGCTTGAGCACGCCATCGAAGTAGTAACCGCTGTCGGCATCCAGCCAGGTGGCATAGGTACCGACATAAAAGCTGTCCACCTCACCGGAGGTGCCGTGCTTGATCTGCAGGTCGGAACGGCTGTAGCCGCCCAGCAGGCCGATCACCCATTGGCCGTCGCCCAACGCCGGGACCGGCGTATCGACCCCCAGGGACAGGCCGTGCTGGGTCTGTTTGTAGGCCATGCCGGATTCGGCCGAGACATCGAAACGATTGCCATAGGTACGGATCCAGCCGCCGGCCTGGCCGCTGTTCATGCGCACTTCACCCATGCGGGTGCGCAGGGTGCTCAGCTCGCCGTACCAGGCCGAGCGCGAGGCATCGAACAGCGCCAGCACCGAGGCAGTGCCCGGGCTGATCACCTTGCTGGCAGCGTCCAGGTACCAGTCATTGGCACCCACCTGCTGCAAGTCATAGGAATAGGTACCGAGGTCGACGCGACCGTTGAGTAAGGAGAACGCAGCGTCGCCGCCGGCGGTGTGCACCACATGGATCTGCTTGTCGGACAGCGGATCGGCGCCGCTGCTGGCGATGTCCAGGGTATGGCTGCCGGTGGCGGTGCCGGTGACCTCGAGGAAGTCAGTCTGCCCGCTGGCAAAGTCGGTGTGCATGATGAAGTTGCCATTGCCACTGAGGTTGGCCACCGACAGGCGCAGGTATTCATTCGACTGACCGAACTGCACCGAACCACCGCCCATGTTCAGGTTATTCAGTTGGCCGTCCTCGACCATGATCCACTTGCCCTGGCTGTTGAGGTCCAGGGTCTCGACATTCTGCAGGCGCCCGGTCAGGGTCGCGAAGTTCTGCAAGGTGAGGTTGGCCGTGCTGCCGTCGTTGACGATCACATCGCCCACCAGGTTGCTATTGTCCACGGTGGTGTTGGCGATGGCGCCGTTCCGCACCTCCAGCACCACGCCGTTACCGCCTACCAGGGTCGAACCATTCTTGATCAGGATCTCGGCTGGCTCCGAAGTGGCGCCGGGGTCGGTGACACTGATGGCCGCGCCGGTCAAACCTTCGACATGGGTGCCGTCGAGCTCCAGGGTGCGCGACGCCCCGGCCGGGCCACTGCCACTGGACATCATCAGGATGCCATTCTGGCCACCGCTGATGGTGCTGGCCCGTGCTATCACCGAAGCTTCGGTCATTTGCAGGCCGATGCCATTGGCATCGGTCGCCGTGACCGCCGTGCGCGACAGGTCAAGCACCCCCAGGCTGGCGACGGTGACACCGCGGTTGCCGCCGGTAATCGAACTGTCGGCGACACTGGCCTGGGCCCCAACTCCCGAGCCGACGGTATGCCCTAGGAAAAGCCCCGAACGGCTGCTGACGATGGTGCTGCCATTGATGGTCGCACTGCTCTGCGTCAGCGTGACGCCGTTCGTAATTCCAGTGGCGTTGACAGCCGAGCCGTTCAGGTTGAGCTGGGAATCGGTTTGCACGACGATTTCATTGGTCGTCGCGCCGTTGGCGGTGAGCTGGGCGTTGTTGCGCACGGTATAGCGGTCCAGCGGCGCCGTGCCGTCAATGACCACCGGGCTGCCGCCATCGATGATCATGGCGAATGCCGGTTGGCTGACCATCAGAAAGGGGGCGATGGAAAGCAGCTTCAAGGCCAGGGGCAATGGGCACAAGGTAAAGGTTTTTACACACGTCATGGAAAGCACCGTAGAGAAATTCCGGTTTAACACCAACGTCGTAGGTAAATTCCAGAAACTACGTACGACACCATTCAATAGGCGCCGAAGACTACAGATTGACCCTAGTGCGCTATGTAGGAAAATTCCTATTGATGTAGAGATTATTCCTTAATCTCATTCCGTTCATTGGCAAGAGACTCCGTCGGCGCCCAGGACACCGTCTGCGGATCCTGGGCACGTCGGAAATTTCAAGGCGTGGGCACGACGATATCCAGGTCACAAGTTGCGCCAGCCGACCCCAAGGCAATCGACACCATCTTGCGCAGCTTTATCGAGTCTTTTCCCGATCCATCCACGGGAATGGTGTAATCCACCTCAACGAAGGCGTGCCTGTTAGTCCCCACGAGTGGATCTGTAGGTAAAACATGCGCGTCATACTCAACAAACCAATCAACACCGGTGGTTTGCGCGCCGTCTGGTATTGCAAACGTTGAATTCTTGTCAACCGCATCGATAGGGGTCGTACCATCGGCCCCGAAGGCCCGCCAACGCAGTGTAATGTCATCTCCTGGTACCAGATAGGACGAAGGCGGAACCTTAATCCTGTATCCAACGACTCCGCCTACACTACGTAAATGAGTGCAGTTGATCACTGGACCTGGAGTAGAGCCCATATCAGGAAAGGAAGGTTCAGGGAGGTTGACCCTGATAGCGTTGACCCCAACCTTGGTCGTCACCGATTCCTGGTCATTGTTAGGAAAGTTGATGGGATTACTCATTACATACATCACCGGCAGTTCGGGGTGCGAACCACCGCGTTCGATCTCATCCCAGGTAACATTGATAACGATGTCAGTGAGACCGGGTCTTTCCGCGCCAGTGGCTGCATAGGTCTCAGTCACGGGCACACCCTTCCAGTACAAGGTAAAGATATCGCCAACGACGATTGGATACGGTGCCTTGAACTTGGCGGTGGCAGAACGACCGAAATCTGCATCGGTCAGTTTATTGATACCACCGGAATCACCATATACCGTCACCTTGTCCAGCAACGGGTTAACTGGACTGGGATCCGGATCGGCCGGATCGACTGGGCCCGTTACGGAAAAATCGACATCGACATCGATAGTGGTGGGGTTGGGGAAAAACTCGACGGTCGGTGCCCGCTCGACCCGATAGCCGACCGAAACGGTTTGCACCCCCGGGTTTGTGTAATCGTATTGTGATTTCAAACGATCCCAGGAAACCGGTATCCGAAATACGCTCGGCGGCACCTCGCCCACCGGAAATGCAGACAATTTCGACGCCCCCCACTCAACGAAAATATTGTCTTCCGGCTCAGGATTGTCGTAAAGAGGAATATCCACCGTCACCCCGTGATCGGCATCGTCGCGATTGATCAAACCATCTGCCGCCAAAGGGACGGTATGCGGGTGCAGATTAGTCGGTAAAGCCCCCAAGGCCACCGGCACCTCCTTTACCCACGACAACTTACTGACATTTCCCGCCGGATCAACCAGCACATAACTCACATAATGTGTACCGGATCCAAGGGGCTCGACCCTGTCTCTGGGAACTTTCACCTTTCGTAGCGGAGGTAACAGGATTGTTACCACTGGGTCGATAGGGTCTGAAGGTTTTGGAGGAGCGTCGGCCCAGCCGACCGCAACGACAATACGGTCTTTGTCCGGATCATCGAAATCAGAAATTTCACATTCAACGCCGTCTTCTGCATCCAAGGTGGCGTCCGTTATCGGATTTGAAGTGAGTATTACCTCTGGTGGAATATCATCAGGATCTTGTAGATGAAGATAAGGCCCTGTTTTATCTAAACGAATCGGAACTTCTTCGGACCAGTCCTGATTGCCATCCCATAATATGACAAAGTAGCGAAGCATTAACTTACCTTCCAGGCCATCGTGCTTTTCCACTTCGATGGTACGGCCTATAGGAAAGTTGATCGATCCGTCGTTCCGTAGTATTTCGGTGTCCCTAACCGTTTGGAACTCTTCTTCACTTTCCCGTCGCCACTGTAATTTTAGCTCGGTCTCAAAGATAGTACCGTCAGGATTGGGGTCGGACTCAAGGCGAAAGGCAGGAATCTGGATGCGGATCGGCGCATCGAGCACTCGCCTGGGAAGCAATCCATCCGGGTCGCCAGGTATCGCATCTACAACAACGGGAGGGGTCATCTCACCGACGAGCCTCGGCTCTTTCAATGACCTGTCGTAAGCTTGCCGAGCCTCTTCGCCTTTACGCTTCCTGTATACGCTGCTCATCGCCAGTCCTCGCTCTTGACTTGAATTGTGTCCGCCACGGGCAAACCATGACGGTGATTAATTCAGCCACCTGATCGAGAAAACAGTCCGCAGACACTTCGCAGGTATTGGATGGCCGCTAAGGGCCTGGCAATGATTTAAAACTCTATTGGCGATCACCGATACTGTCAGAGTTGACAGGTGGTTTGATTAAATCAGGCCGAAACCAACCCTACCAACACCGCCACTTCCAACAGTTCAAGCAACGCCCCGGCTGTATCCCCGGTGCAGCCCCCCAACCTGCGCACCATCATCCGCCGCAAGCCAACAAGCACTCCCAAGGCAATCACCAGCGCGAGTATCCCGTTCCACCCAGTCACCAGCACGCAACCCAGCGCACATCCGGCTAACACCCGCCACCCAGCGCGCCGCGGCAGATGATCAGCCAACGCCTGCCCCAACCCACCAGCACGCACATAAGGCGTGGTAAGAAACAGCCCAAGCAACGTCCCGCGCCCCAGCACCGGGACGATGAGCAAAGCCAGACTCTGGCCTTGTTCGATCAGCGCCAGCAGCGCAGTGAACTTGAGCAGCAACACCAGCACCAGGGTGATGACCGCAATCGGCCCGCTGCGCGGGTCTTTCATGATCAACAGCGTGCGTTCGCGATCGCCGAAGCCACCGAGCCAGGCGTCGGCGCTGTCGGCCAGGCCATCCAGGTGCAGGCCGCCGCTGAGCAGGACCCAAGCGGTGAGCAGCAACGCGGCGTGAAGCAGTGGCGGTGCGCCGGTCAGCAATGCATTGAGCAGCCAGAGCAGGCCGCCGAACAACAAGCCCACCAAGGGGTAGAACAGCAAGGAACGGCCCAGTTGTTCAGGTTCGGGCATGCCCGGCAATCGCACCGGCAGGCTGCTGAGAAATTGCAGGGCGATCCAGAATGGCAGCATGCCTAACCCACCTCGTTCAGTGCGGGACCGGATGACACCTGAAGAGCGAACAGCGCGCCATGTCCGACTTCGACATTGAGCAACTGTTCGCGCGGCAGACCACGGGCCTGGGCCAGCAACAAGCGCATCACGCCGCCGTGGCTGACCAGCAAGATACGCTGGCCGGCATAGGCCGCGTGCAGCCGTCCCACCGCCGCCAGGACCCGTCTGGAAAATTCCAGCACTGGCTCGCCGTCGGGCGGCGTGAAGCTGTAAGGGTCGGCCCAGAACCGCCCCAACGCCTCGGCGTCGGTCTCCATCAAGGCCGCCGCGCTGCGACCTTCCCAGGCGCCAAAATGCAGCTCTTGCAGGTCTTTGTCCAAGTGCACCGGCACGTTGAGCCGGGCGCCGAGTTGCTCGGCGAAACGGGCGCAGCGCTGCAAGGGTGAGCTGACCAGGCGATCCCAGGGCCCGCCTTGAGCGACGGCGGTGTGCATCTGCTCCCAGCCCCTGGCCGTCAAGGCATCGTCGAGGCTGCCGCGCAAGCCGCCGCCCAGTTCGGTTTCGCCGTGACGCAGCAGGTCCAGGCGCAGGGTCATGCCGGGCGGTCCGCCACGGCCGCTTCGGCAAATGTCGCCATCTGCCCGTGAAGGTCACACGCCAGGCGCAACAGCGGCACCGCCAACGCCGCGCCACTGCCCTCGCCCAGGCGCAGCCCGAGATCCAGCAGCGGTTCGGCGCCGAGGGTTTCCAGCACGTGACGATGGCCCGGTTCGGCGCCGCGATGACCGAACAGCAGCCATGGCCGGCATTCAGGATTGAGGCGCACCGCCACCAGGGCCGCGACGCTGCAAATGAAGCCATCCACCAGCACCGCGACACCCTGCTGAGCACAGGCCAGGTATGCACCGACCAACGCGGCGATTTCAAAACCGCCGAGGTTGAACAACGTCTGCAACGGGTCGTTACCCTGGGCAGCGTGCAACGCCAGGGCCCGTTCGATCACCTGGGCCTTGCGGCTGACACCTGCGGCGTCCAACCCCGTGCCCGGCCCGACCAGATGCGCCACCGGGCAGTCGAGCAAGGCGCAGGCCAGGGCGCTGGCGGCGGTGGTGTTGCCGATGCCCATCTCGCCGCCGATGAACAATTGCGTCCCGGCCGCGACGGCACGCAGCACACTGTCGCGCCCGGCGTGCAAGGCTTGCTCGCCCTGTCTCACCGTCATTGCCGGGCCCTGGGCGAAATTCGCCGTGCCCGGCCCCAGGTTCAGGTGCCGCACACCGGGCAGGTCCAGCGTAGGCGTGACGGTGCCCAGGTCGACCACTTCCAGGGACGCGCCCAGCTGTCGCGCCAGGACGCTGATGGCCGCGCCACCGCTGACGAAATTGAGCAGCATTTGCCCAGTCACTTCCTGGGGAAACGCCGACACGCCTTCGGCGACTACACCATGGTCGCCGGCGAAAATCGCGATCCACACGTGATCCAGGCTCGGTTTGAGCTGCCCTTGCAGACCCGCCAGTTGCACCGCCACCGATTCCAGCCGACCCAGGGAACCGGCCGGTTTGGTCAGTTGTTGCTGACGGGCCGCGGCCAGTTCCAGCGCTTGGTTATCGACGGGCTTGCACGGTTCCAGCCACCAGCGATGATTCATAACGCAGTACCTTTGAGAGTCAGGGGCAGGCCAGCGACGGTCAGCACGACGCGCTGACAACGTTCGGCCAAGGCTTGATGCAGCCAACCGGCTTCATCGACGTAACGGCGCGTCAGCTCGCCCAGCGGCACGACACCCATGCCGGTCTCGTTGCTGACAAAAATGATCTCCCCAGGCAGCGCGGCCAGGCTGTCCAGCAGCGCTTGGCGCTCGGCGTTCAGTTGCTCGGGAGCGTCGAGCATCAGCAGGTTGGTCAGCCACAGGGTCAGGCAATCCACCAGCAGGCATTGCCCGGGGGCGGCGTTTTCCCGCAGCACCCGGGCCAGGGCCAAGGGCTCCTCCACCAGCGCCCATTCGGCCGGCCGCCGGGCGCGATGCTGGGCGACACGATCGTTCATCTCACCGTCCAGGGGTTGGCTGGTGGCGATGTAGGTCACTGGCAAGCCGGTGTCCGCCGCGAGTTTTTCAGCCAGGCGGCTCTTGCCGGAGCGGGCGCCGCCGAGGATCAGTTGCAGCATGGGTCATTAACCTTTATTTGGCGGTGTGGCGACTGGCGCCATCGCGAGCAAGCTCGCTCCCACAGTTGATCTGGGGTGTACATAAATTCTGTGCTCATCAGAAATCCAATGTGGGAGCGAGCTCGCTCGCGATGAGGCCAGCCCAGCCACCTCAAATCCCACAAAGCTCACGCAACAATCCAGTATCCAGATGCCGCTCCACCAGATCCGCCAACCGCTCGATGTCCCGCTCGCGCAAGCCGTGATAATCCACCGTTTGCACATCCGCCAACCCCGCCCAACGCAACAACGCGCTGCTGGCCTGGGGCGACTCGAACAGCCCGTGCAGGTAGGTGCCGAACACCTGTGCGTCGAGGCTCTGGGCGCCGTCGCAACGGCCGTCTTCCAGGTGCACCGCAGCATTTTCCAAGGCCGGGCCGGTGGTCACGCCCGCGTGGATCTCATAGCCGCTGACCTCGGCCGCTTCCAAGGCCAGTCGCCCACGCACATTGCGCAGTTGCTTCTCGTGCTCCAGGGTCGTTTCAAAATCCAGCAGGCCCAGCCCGGCACTGGAACCGGCCGCGCCTTCCAGCCCCAACGGGTCGTGAACCTGCTGGCCAAGCATCTGCAAACCGCCGCAGATGCCCAGCAATTTGCCGCCGTAGCGCAGGTGACGATGGATCGCCGTCTCCCAACCGTTGGCTCGCAGGTAGGCCAGGTCGCTGCGCACGCTTTTCGAGCCGGGCAGGATGATCAGGTCGGCCGGCGGGATGGGCTGGCCGGGGCCGACGAATTGTAGGTCGACCTGAGGGTGCAGGCGCAACGGATCGAAATCGGTGTGGTTGCTGATGCGCGGCAAGACCGGCACCACCACTTTCAGCACCTGCTCGGCCTTGTCGATCTGACGCTGATCGAGGCCATCCTCGGCTTCCAGGTGCAGATCCATGACGTACGGCAACACGCCGATCACCGGTTTGCCGGTGCGCGTCTCCAGCCAGTCCAGGCCCGGTTGCAGCAAGGCGATGTCGCCACGAAAACGGTTGATGATGAAGCCCTTCACCCGCGCCTGCTCGCTAGGGGAAAGCAACTCCAGCGTGCCGACCAGATGGGCGAACACTCCGCCGCGATTGATATCGGCGATCAGCAGCACCGGGCAGTCCACCGCCTCGGCAAAGCCCATGTTGGCGATGTCACCGGCGCGCAGGTTGATCTCCGCCGGCGAGCCGGCGCCTTCCACCATCACCACCGCATAGGCCGTGCTCAAGCGCGCGTGGGAGGCCAACACCGCTTGCATCGCGATGGCTTTGTAATCGTGATAAGCCACGGCGTTCATGGTGGTGACGGCACGACCATGGATGATCACCTGGGCGCCGGTGTCGCTGTTGGGCTTGAGCAGCACCGGGTTCATGTCGGTGTGCGGTTCGAGCCCCGCCGCCTGGGCTTGCACCGCCTGGGCCCGACCGATTTCGCCGCCGTCAGCGGTCACGGCACTGTTGAGGGCCATGTTCTGCGGCTTGAACGGCACCACGCCCACGCCCTGGCGCCTGACCCAGCGGCACAAGGCCGTGACCAGGGTACTTTTGCCGGCATCGGAGGTGGTGCCCTGCACCATCACTGTGGTCATGGGTTGTCCTTGGCGTAGGCCTCGAAGGCTTGTTCGAGGCGCAGGAACTCGCTGTCGTCGGCCGGCAGCCCGAACCGCAGGCTGCTGGTATTCACGAACAGGCGCAGGAGAATGCCGCGATGGGCCATGAAATCGTGAAGCCCCTGGGCGTGTTCGGTGACCAGCCATTGGAACAACCCGCAGCCGCCCTGCGGCTTGAAGCCGTGGCGTTCGAGCAACAACGCCAGGCGTTGGCTGGTGGCTTCGCAGCGTTGACGCTGGTCTGCGTGGGCAGCGCTGTCCAGCAGGCACGCCTGGCCCAGCACCCGGGTCGGCCCGCTGACGGCCCACGGCCCGACCTGTTCGGCGAGCAACTTGAGCAAGCGGCGTTCGGCCAATACAAAGCCCAGGCGAACCCCGGCCAGGCCGAAGAACTTGCCGAACGAACGCAGGACGATCAGCCCGACCAGATGGGTGTATGCCGCCAGGCTCAGCGCCGGTGTGACGTCCATGAACGCTTCATCCACCACCAACCAGCCACCGCGCTGGGCCAGGCGGGCATGCCAATCCAGCAAGCGCTCGGGCGCCAGGCTCAGGCCCGTGGGGTTGTTCGGATTGACCACCACCAGCACGTCGAGGCTGTCGAGGAAGAAATCCACTTCCGCTTCCAGTACTTCGCGCACGATATAGCCGCTGCGGCGCCAAGCTTCGGCGTGCTCGGCGTAACACGGCGACAAGACGCCGACCTTGCCGCTGCGACGCAGGCGCGGCAACAGCTGGATGGCCATCTGCGAACCGGCCACCGGCAGCACATCCAACGCACCGTAGTAATCGCAGGCGGCCTGCTCCAAGCCATCATCGGCTTCCGGCAGGCGCGCCCAAGCCCGCAGGGGAATCGCCGGGACGTCGAACGGCCAAGGCGCGAGGCCGCTGGACAAGTCGAGCCAATCGGCCTCGGCAATGCCGTATTGCCGGGCCGCGTTGCGCAAGCGTCCACCGTGCTCAAGCATAGAACTCAGCTCCCAGGCAGAGAATCAGCAACCACAACCATACCCCGCGCTGGACCAATTGCCAGCCGCGATCAATGGAATCGGCACTCGCCGGCACACCTTCGCCCAAGGGCGGACGTTGGTGCAGTTCGCCGTGGTAAACCGCCGCCCCGCCCAGCTCTACACCCAGCGCTCCGGCCCCGGCGGCCATCACCGGTCCGGCGTTGGGGCTGTCCCAGGTCGGGCCCTGGCTGCGCCAGCACTTGAGCGCCAGGCGGGTTTTGCCGAGTAGCGCGTAGGTCAACGCCACCAGGCGCGCCGGAATGTAGTTGAGTACATCGTCGATCTTGGCCGCCGCCCAGCCGAAGCGCTCGAAGCGTTCGTTGCGATAGCCCCACATGGCGTCGAGGGTATTGCTCAAGCGGTACAGCACCACCCCGGGCGTGCCGGCCACGGCGAACCAGAACAACGCGGCGAACACCGCGTCGCTGCCGTTTTCCAGCACCGACTCGGTGGCGGCGCGGGCCACGGCGGTTTCATCCAGTCCAGCCGTCTCGCGACTGACCAGGTAGCCGACGCGCTGGCGCGCCTGTTCCAGATCACCGCTGCGCAGTGCCCGCGCCACCGGCTCGACATGCTCGCCGAGGCTGCGCAGGCCGAGGGCACAGTACAACGCCAGGATATCCACCAGCCAGCCCACCATCGGCGCCCAGGACAGCGCCGTGGCGAGCAAGGTCAACGGCACCACGGCGATCACCCAGGCCGTTACCCCGTGGCTGCGCCAGCCACGTCCGCCTGAGTTGAAACGTTGTTCGATGCGATCGGCAAAGCCGCCGAACGCCACCAACGGATGCCAGCGCCGGGGCTCGCCCAACAGCGCATCCAGCGCCACCGCGGCGGCACTGAGCAACGCCACGCTCATGGGCTCACCCCCCAACGGTTTTCATACAGCAGTTCATTGAGCGGACGCGGTTGCGCCCAACCTTCCAAGGCGAGCATCGGCGCTGGGTAAAAACCCTCGACCGGCCCCAGGCAAAGAATCGCCAGCGGCTTGGCCCCGGCGGGCAGGCCCAGCAGGTCGGCCAGGGCCTGAGGTTCGAACAATGACACCCAGCCCATCCCCAGCCCTTCGGCGCGGGAGGCCAGCCACAGGTTCTGGATGGCGCAGGACAGCGAGGCCAGGTCCATTTCCGGCAAGGTCCGACGACCGAAGATGTGCCGCTCGCGATCCTCCATCAACGCCGCCACCAGCACTTCGGCACAGTCGTCGATGCCTTCGACCTTGAGCGTCATGAACTCATCGCTGCGCTCGCCCAGGGCCTCGGCGGTGCGAATGCGTTCTTGCTCCACCAGTTGGCGGATCTGCCCACGCAAGGCGCGGTCGCTGATGCGGATGAATCGCCACGGTTGCATCAGGCCGACACTCGGGGCCTGGTGCGCGGCTTCCAGCAGACGGCGCAGCAGGGCCGGTTCGACCGTGCCGCCGCTGAAGTGGCGCATGTCACGGCGTTCGGCGATGGCGCGGTAGATGGCGTCGCGTTCGGTCTGGGAGAAAGCGTTGTCGGTCATGGCCTTTTCGCGAGCAAGCTCGCTCCCACAGGGTTCAGGTGATCAAATGTGGGAGCGGGCTTGCTCGCGAAGGCGGCATCAAGGTCAGGCGCAAACAACGCGGCAATCGCCCTGGGATTGGACGGAAAATAAAAATGCACATAGGAAGCCGTCATCCGCCCCTGCCGGAAAACCGCCTCCGCCCCTCGCCCGCCATTGGGGCTATGGCCACGGGCAATCGGTTCAACCTCGGTGCTGGTCAGGGAATGATGATAAGTGTGCCCACGCAGGTTGCCTTCCGGCAGATCCACCGACTGCAATGCCAGGGCCGCCAGGCGCTTTTGCATCTGCGCATCGCCGGCCAGCAAACCCAACAGTTCGGCGCGCACGCCGTCGACATCGGTCAATGAATCGAGCAGATACAACATGCCGCCGCATTCGGCGAGTAACGGTTTATCGGCGGCGTGGTGGGCACGGATCGCGGCCAGCATCGGCGTATTCCGGGCCAGCACAACGTGGTGCAGCTCCGGATAACCGCCAGGCAGATAAAGACTGTCCGCCTCGGGCAGTTCGGTGTCATGGATAGGTGAAAAAAAGCTCAACTGCGCACCCATGGCCCGCAACAGATCAAGGCTTGCGCCATAGGTGAAGGCGAACGCTTCGTCACGGGCCACGGCGATGCGCACCCCGGCGAGCCACGGCTCAACGGCAATCACCTGCGGCGCGGCGAATTCCACCGCAGGCGGCAGCGCCACTTCGCAACTACCGGCCAAGGCATCGGCCGCCGCGTCGAGGCGCAGGTCGAGATCGTTCAATTCACTGGCCTGGACCAACCCGAGATGACGGCTGGGCAATTCGATGCCGGTTTCCCGCGACAGCGCGCCGTACCAGCGCAGGCCTTCGGTCAGGCTGCCTTCGAGCAATTGCGCGTGACGCAAGGTGCCGACCCGGTTGGCCAAGACCCCGGCGAATGGCAGGTCCGGTTGATAACGGGCCAGGCCCAGGGCCAAGGCACCGAAGGTCTGGGCCATGGCCGTGCCGTCGATCACCGCCAGCACCGGTACGCCAAAATGCCGCGCCAGATCGGCGCTGGACGGGGTGCCGTCGAACAGCCCCATCACCCCTTCGATCAGGATCAGGTCCGCTTCGGCGGCGGCTTCCCACAACAGCCGGCGACTTTCCTGCTCGCCGACCATCCACATGTCCAATTGATAGACCGGCGCGCCGCTGGCCCGCTCCAGGATCATCGGATCGAGGAAGTCCGGGCCGCACTTGAAGACGCGCACTTTGCGTCCCTGGTTGCGATGCAACCGGGCCAGCGCCGCGGTGACGGTGGTCTTGCCTTGTCCCGAAGCCGGGGCGGCGATCAGCACCGCCGGACAGTGGCGGCTTGCCAGGCAAGGGTCACTCACAGTTCGACGCCTTTCTGCGCCTTGATACCCGCCTGGAACGCGTGCTTGATCATGCCCATTTCAGTCACGGTGTCGGCCAGCTCGATCATCTCCGGCTTGGCGCCGCGACCGGTCACCACCACATGCTGCATCGGCGGACGCGCCTGCAGATCGCTGAGCACCTGATCGAGGTCGAGGTAGCCGTGCTTGAGGGCGATATTCAATTCGTCGAGCACCACCAGGCCGATGGACGGATCGCTGAGCAACTGGCGCGATACCGCCCAGGCGGCTTCGGCGGCGGCGATGTCGCGCTGGCGGTCCTGGGTTTCCCAGGTGAAACCTTCACCCATGACATGAAAACGCACCTGCTCCGGGAAGCGGCGAAAAAACAGCTCTTCACCCGTGCTGTTGCGCCCCTTGATGAACTGCACCACCCCGCATTGCATGCCATGGCCCATGGACCGTGCCAGCATGCCGAACGCCGAGCTGCTCTTGCCCTTGCCGTTGCCGGTCAGCACCAGCAGCAAGCCGCATTCGTTCGGCGAGTTGGCGATGCGCTCGTCGATCACGGCTTTCTTGCGCTGCATGCGCGCCAGGTGGCGTTCGTCGCGCTCAGGGGTATCGGTCATGGGGAGCTCTCCGTTGGGATTGGATAACGGCGGGCGGGGCACAAAAAAAGACGGCAGCAAGCCTGGCATCGCCCACCGTGATGCCGTTGGATGAATCAGGCCGGTCTCCGGGCTCATGAGCGGCGTGGCGCCGGGCTGCGCGCCTTCCCATGTCATGCGACACAGTGGCTTAGGCACAGCGTTGACTCATTTACCGTTGCGGGGGCAGCGCCGGGTTCGTGTGCACTCACCGGCTTCCCTGTTTCACTCTGTCGAACACAGTCACAGAGCACCTGAAACAAGCGGCGAAGGTTAGAGGGTTGGGGGTGGAGCGTCAATTAAAGCCGCCTGTCGGGGCGCTCATTGGCACGGATCAATAAAATGACGTCAATCTTGTGTGATGCTGCGGCAAGTGATATCAAAGCGACATTACGACCCGATATCACAAGAACAAGAGGGCAAAACATGCAAGGCATGCTCATCAGCAATCCAAAACTGGAATTCCTGCGCCCGGTGCTGGAACGTTGGTTTGATTGTATCGACCGCTACAACGCGGTGCGCGGCGATAACGACACCCCCTACTGGTTCGATGAACGAGCCAATCTCAGCTTGTTGTCGGCCGCCGCCTGGATGGCCGAGATGGTCACGCTGCAGAACGCGCCGACCCGCAAGCAGAATGAAGAAGGCGAACGCAACGTCAGCGCCGACCTGTTCATCGCCAGCACCGATGAGCGTGCCTTCATCCAGGCCACCCAACGCTGGCCCAAGGTCAACAACCTGAACCTGACCCAACCGCTGTTGGAAGCCACCAGCGATGCCAAGCGCATCAGCTACGCCAGCGACCTGAAGCTGGGCTGCCTGTTCGTCTCGCCGCAAAAAGCCCAGCAAAGCGCCACGCCTGAAGAACTGCAGGACATGATCGACGACTTGCAGAAGGAAAACACCTGCGCCGTGGCCTGGTACTTCCCATACGCCTATCGCAAGTTGCGCAACGAGGCCGGCCAATACCATCCAGGCATTGCCGTGCTGTTCAAACAGGCCCATGGCTGACTCATTACTGTGGGAGCGAGCTTGCTCGCGATAGCGGCGCACCTGGCAACATCTATATTGACTGTCCTGCCGCCATCGCGAGCAAGCTCGCTCCCACAAGGTTTTGCGCGCAGTTTGAACCATCCGTGCGTCTACGCTTCTCTATGAATAACTATATGCATTCATAGGGAAGCCAGCATGTTCAAGCCACCTCATCTCCTGATTGTCGCCCTCGCCGCCGGGCTTGCCGCCTGCGGCGAATCGTCCACCCTGCAGGTTTCCGACGGCACCGGCCCGGCACCGAAACTGCCTGAACCGAACAAGACCCTAGTCCCCACCGTCAACATCGCCGAAGCCGTCGGCTGGCCGCAAGGCGCCAAGCCGACCCCGGCCCAGGGCCTGCAAGTAGGCGCGTTCGCCGAAGGACTGGATCATCCGCGCTGGCTTTACGTGCTGCCCAATGGCGATGTGCTGGTGGCCGAAACCAACGCCCCACCCAAACCGGACGATTCCAAGGGCATCCGTGGCTGGGTGATGAAAAAGGTCATGGGCCGCGCCGGTGCCGGCGTGCCCAGCCCCAACCGCATCACGCTATTACGTGACGCCAACCACGATGGCATCGCCGAAACCCGTACGGTGTTCCTGGAAAACCTCAATTCGCCGTTCGGCATGACCCTGGTGGGCAATGACCTGTACGTGGCCGACACCGACCGACTGATCCGCTTCCCGTACAAGGACGGTGACACACAGATCAAGGCGCAGCCGACCAAGGTCGTCGACCTGCCGGGCGGCACCCTCAACCATCACTGGACCAAGAACGTGATCGCCAGCCGTGACGGCAGCAAGTTGTACGTCACCACCGGCTCGAACAGCAACGTCGCGGAAAATGGCATGGAGGCTGAAGAAGGTCGCGCCGCCATCTGGGAAGTGGACCGGGCCAGCGGCAATCACCGGATCTTCGCCTCAGGCCTGCGCAACCCCAACGGCCTGGCCTGGGAACCTCGCAGCGGGGCCCTGTGGACGGCGGTAAACGAACGGGACGAGATCGGCAGCGACCTGGTGCCGGACTACATCACCTCGGTCAAGGACGGCGCGTTCTATGGCTGGCCCTACAGCTACTACGGACAGCACGTCGATACCCGGGTCGAACCACAGAACCCGGCCCTGGTGGCCAAGGCCATCGCCCCGGACTACGCCGTCGGCCCCCACACCGCCTCACTGGGCCTGACCTTCGCCGAAGGCAGCACCCTGCCTGCACCGTTTACCGAAGGGGCTTTCGTCGGTCAGCACGGCTCTTGGAACCGTAAGCCCCACAGTGGCTATAAAGTGATTTTCGTACCGTTCAACGGCGGCAAACCCGTGGGGCAACCGGTGGATGTGCTGACCGGCTTCCTGAACGCCGACGAAAAAGCCCAAGGCCGGCCGGTGGGCGTGGTCATCGACAAGCAGGGTGGTTTGTTGGTGGCTGATGACGTGGGGAACAAGATCTGGCGGGTGTCTGCCAAATAGTGCTGATCGCACTCTCTTGTGGCGAGGGGATTTATCCCCGCTGGGCTGCAAAGCAGCCCTAAAGCCTGAAATCCCGAATTTTCAGGCCGATCACATCCAAGCCACTATTTTAGGGGGCTGCTGCGCAGCCCAGCGGGGATAAATCCCCTCGCCACAGATTTGCGCTGGCCTGAACATTCGCATCAGGGATTACGCGCCAGGTGTTCCGACTGCAACACACGCTTGGCGCCCAGGTAAGCCTTCTGCCAATAGGCCTTGGACAGGCTGTCGAGCTTGACCGTGCCGCCCGTGGCCGGCGCGTGGACGAAGCGCCCCTCGCCGACATAGATCCCGGCATGGCTGACCTGAGAGCCGCCGTTGGTGGCGAAGAAAATCAAATCGCCGGTCTGCAAGGCGTTCTTGCCGACATCCGGCGCGCGCATGCCGATCATCTCGCGCGTGGAGCGCGGCAGGGAAATACCGGCGGCATCGCGGTACACATAACCGATCAAGCCACTGCAGTCGAAGCCCGAATCCGGTGTATTGCCGCCCCAACGGTACGGCGTCCCCACCAGGCCCAGCGCCCGGAACAGGACGTCTTCGGCGGCCGGTGAAAAGGATTGCGGGGGAGCAAAGACCACCGGGGCCCGCACCACAGGTGCTGGCGGCGGGGTACGGCTGGCGCACGCACTGAGCAGCGCGGCGAGGAAGATGAGCGCAAGGCGGGCCGACGTCGACATATGCAGAACAATCCTGATCTGGATGCGGCTTTTCTGCCGTGGGCATGAAAACAAATCCGCCTGCGTAGTACGCAGGCGGATTGCCATCAATCAATGATCAAGGATTCTAGCGGCTATGTGGCAAACTTCAAGTAAGACTTTAAGTTTGCCTTACAAACTGTGTGCTTACTTGCGAGCAGTGACCACAGTCGGTGCCATGGCGAGGGCGCGCTTGGCTTCGATGAAGGTCTTGCTCCAGTAGCTGTCGCCCAGGCTGTCGATGCGCACGCCACCGCTGCGGCGGCTGCTGGAATGGATGAACTGGTTGTCGCCCAAGTAGATACCGGCATGGCTGACGCGACCGCGACGACCGTTGGTGCTGAAGAACAGCAGGTCACCGGGCTCCAGCTGATTGCGCGCTACCAGTGGGGCGTTCACGTTGATCATTTCGCGAGTGGAGCGCGGCAGGTTCATGCCAGCCTCTTCGCGGAACAGATAACCGATGAAACCGCTGCAATCGAAGCCTGCTTCGGAAGTACCGCCAAAACGGTAGCGGGTACCGATCAATGACATGCCACGTTCCAGGATGCTGTCAGCCAGTACTGGAAGCTGGTAAGGCTTGCTGCCAGCGAAGGCTGCGAGCTCTTTGTCGGAAGCCATTTCTTCCTGGAACGCAACGGAGGAAGACTGGGCGGTAACGGAATTCTGGACCCTTGGTTGTGGCGCTTGCTGGGACACTGGAGAGTGGGCAGCGCAACCGAACAACAGGGTAACGAGTGCGAGAGGCACGAGGGGTGCGAAGCGATTTAGCATGGGCACGACCGTGGCTGAAGTAGTAAAGATGGCGAGACTATGCCTTCTATCAACCTCATTTGCAAATTCAATCGATGCAAATGTGACTTCTCGGTTTTACGTTTACATCTAAGCGCTTAAGCCCAGTTTGAACCTTACGCAGCCTGCAACCCAGCAGGACCGCGGGTTTCGCCGCGTCCAGAACAGGCCATGAGCCACTACTTACAACGGTTCTACCAGCCCAAAGTTTCTTTCAAAAAAGGAATAGTCAGCTTGCGCTGGGCCTGGAGCGAGGCTTGGTCGAGGCGCTCGAGCAGCTCGAACAATGCGCTCATGCTGCGGGTGCCACGAGTGAGGATGAAATGCCCGACTTCGTCGGTCAGGTGCAAGCCACGGCGGGAGGCACGCAGCTGCAAGGCTCGGAGTTTGTCTTCGTCGGACAATGGGCGCATCTGGAAAATCAGCGCCAGGGTGAGACGGGATTTGAGGTCCGCCAGTTTCACCGGCAGTTCCCGAGGCGACGTCGAGGCGGCGATCAACAAGCGCCGACCGCTGTCGCGCAACCGATTGAACAGGTGAAACAGCGCTTCTTCCCAGTCAGCCTTGCCGGCCACGGCCTGGAGATCGTCCAGGCAGACCAGTTCGTACTGTTCAAGGTTGTCGAGGATCTCAACGCCGCGATCGAGCAACTCGGCCAACGGCAGGTAAACAGCAGGCTCGCCCAATTGCTCGAACCGCAGGCAAGCGGCCTGCAACAGGTGCGTGCGCCCTACCCCGTCCTTGCCCCACAGGTAGATCAGGCTTTCGGTCCAGCCGGCGTCGGCTTCGCAAAGCCGCTCGACATAGCCGAGTGCAGCGGCATTAGCGCCTGGGTAGTAGTTGATGAAGGTGGCGTCATCACGCAGACGCACACCTAGGGGCAGCTGAATCGGTTTCATGCTGACTGAACAGTTCCAAGGGAACCGTTAGTGGCCTCTGTGTAAAGTTCGCAAAGTTTATACCCGTGACACGGACCGCACAATGCGCCGGACCACGAGCAAAATCAAAGGTTTGCAGCAGCAAGAGAACGGAACGTCGGTTTCCCTGACGCCCCGTCGCGGATTTGCCCTACAGATCAGGGTCTTCAGCGCCGCTATAAATGTCCGAATCCTTGTACAGATCGTGCATATGCCGCACCAGCACCATGATCACCGCCGCCACCGGCAGCGCCAGCAGGATCCCGGTGAAACCGAACAACTCGCCACCGGCCAGGATCGCAAAGATCACCGCCACGGGATGCAGGCCAATGCGGTCGCCCACCAACAGCGGCGTCAGCACCATGCCCTCCAGGGCCTGCCCGACCATGAACACCGCCACGATGCCGACCATCGGGTACAAGTCGCCGCCGAACTGGAACAACCCGGCGATCAACGCCGCACCGATCCCAATCACAAAGCCCATGTACGGCACGATGGCCGCCAGCCCGGCGATCAAGCCGATCAACAGCCCCAGCTCCAGCCCCACCAGCATCAAGCCGGCCGCGTAGATGAAGCCCAGGGCCACCATCACCAGCAACTGCCCCCGCACGAACGCCCCCAACACTTCATGGCATTCGCCGGTCAGGGTCATGATGCGTTCTTCACGCTGACGTGGCAGCAGGCTGCGGATCTTGGCCATCATCAGGTCCCAGTCCCGCAGCAGATAGAAAGCCACCACCGGAATCAGCACCAGGTTCGCCAGCCAGCCGATCAACGCCAGGCCCGAGGCCGTGGCCTGGCTCAACACCACGCCAACGATGTCGGTCGTCTGGCCCATGTGCTCGCTGATGGCGGCCTTGACCTTGTCGAACTTCCAGAAACCGTCGGCCAAGCCCAATTTCGACTGCACCCACGGCATCGCGCTGTGCTGCAACCAATCGAGCATCTGCGGCGCCAATTCGTACAGGCGCACCAGTTGCTTGGCGAGCATCGGTATCAGCACCAGTAACAGGGCGCTCACAATCAGTGTGAACAGCGCAAACACCGTCACCACGCCCCAGGTCCGCGACAGGCCGAGTTTTTCCAGGCGATCCACCACCGGATCGAACAGATAGGCCAACAGCAGCGCAACCAGGAACGGTGTGAGGATCGGATGCAGCAAATAGATAAGGGCGAACAGCAGGGCAACCCCACCCAACCAGAACCAACGCCGCGTATCGCCCATGAACCACTCCTAGCTATATAAAGAAAGACAACCTACCAGCGGAACCGCAAATTGGCGGCCGGTGCTGGCGCAGGTGCTGCAACCGGGGCCGAGCCATCGGCGGCGGGCGGCGCGACCGGTACCGGCGCGATGGCCTCACCGGCTGGAACTTCCTGCAGTTTTGCCAGAGCCAACTGCGCCTTCAATTGTTCGGCGCTGCCGTTGACCCGATAGACGATCCGGTCCCCTTCGACCCGCTGCAACTGCCCAGCGAACGGTTCGAGCAAACGCCCCAACGCCGCGTAGCGCTCCAGGTTCATGCCCTGCACTTCCAGCAGTTGTTCCGTGGCCACCCCCGGCTTGGCGACGAAGCGCGGCGCCAGGCGCTGGCTCACCGCGAGCATGACCGCATCGGCCAAGGCCGCAGGATCGGCGCCCTGGGCAGCACCCTGCTCACGCTGGTCCCCCAGCCACAAGCGCCAGGTACCATGCCACTGGCCGCCTTCTTCCTTCGCATGGACCGCCAGCAAGGCGTCCGCCGCGTAGCGCTCCGACGCATCGCGCAGAGGCGCCGGGTCGCTGCCTTCCAGGTTCGGCGCGGTGGCGACGATCTGCTCGCTCAGATCCGCCAGCGGCAGGTGCAAAGCCAGGCCCCGATGCTGCGCGGCACGCCGCAGCGGCGTGGCGCTGGCTTGGCCATCGCCCACCAGGCTCGAGCCCTCGGCCGAATCGTTCAGCCACCAGCCCAGGATCGATGGCCGGTTCGCGCTCCAGAGCGACAAGCCTGCCGCGCGCAGTGCCCGGTCGGTGCTCGCCGGGTCGAAATCCACCTTGAGGCTTTCCGGCGGGCCGGCGTCGTAGCCATATTGAAGAATGATCTGTTGCGGATCCTGGCGGATGGCCGCCAACCCGGGATTCTGGGCCGCCTTGGCATCGCCGGTCAGGCGCAGCACCAGCGTATCCAGGGCGCGCAACGTCGCCTGGTTGCGCTCCTCCGGCGTCTGGTTGGTGACCGGTTCGAGCACTTGATAGAGGCCGCTGACGGTTTCTGCATGGCTCGCCAGGCTGATCAGCGACAAGCAGCCCACGGACAAGAATTTGAACAAACGCATGGAAGATTCCCGGACATAACGGCTGGAACAGGCCGTGTGAAGAAGATTGAGCATGGCTGAGACCACAGCACCCGGCAAAACATTCACACGCCGGTGGAAGTTTCGCACGGTCATCACCATAACCGGTTACCGCTACACCTTATACAGAGGCGTTGCGCAGTACCAATATAAGAAATATCGGTTTTTTTCCGCGGATATGTCCCTGCCCGTCGGCGCGAGGATGGCCGCTGCCCCTCAAGCCTGATAAAATCGCGCGCCTTCGCAGACCGGCAACGGCCGGGCCCCCGGAATAATTCGTACAACGGTTATTCAATGGCCCTGGCGGTCGGTCGTTACCCAGAAATCCCCCCTAAAGGCCTGGATCATGAGCAAGCAACCCTCCCTGAGCTACAAGGACGCCGGTGTAGACATCGACGCCGGTGAAGCATTGGTCGAACGCATCAAGAGCGTCGCCAAGCGCACTGCGCGCCCGGAAGTCATGGGCGGCCTGGGCGGTTTCGGCGCCCTCTGCGAGATCCCGGCCGGCTACAAGCAACCGGTCCTGGTCTCTGGCACCGACGGCGTCGGCACCAAGCTGCGCCTGGCCCTGAACCTGAACAAGCACGACAGCATCGGCATCGACCTGGTGGCCATGTGCGTGAACGACCTGGTGGTGTGCGGTGCCGAGCCGCTGTTCTTCCTTGACTACTACGCCACTGGCAAACTGAACGTCGACACCGCTGCCCAGGTCGTGACCGGCATCGGCGCCGGCTGCGAACTGGCCGGCTGCTCCCTGGTCGGCGGCGAAACCGCCGAAATGCCAGGCATGTACGAAGGCGAAGACTACGACCTGGCCGGCTTCTGCGTCGGCGTCGTGGAGAAAGCCGAAATCATCGACGGCTCGAAAGTCGCTGCCGGCGATGCCCTGCTCGCCCTGCCATCCTCCGGCCCGCACTCCAACGGCTACTCGCTGATCCGCAAGATCATCGAAGTCTCGGGTGCCGAGATCGAAAAGACCCAGCTCGACGGCAAGCCGCTGGCCGACCTGCTGATGGCCCCGACCCGCATCTACGTCAAGCCGCTGCTCAAGCTGATCAAGGACACCGGTGCCGTCAAGGCCATGGCCCACATCACCGGTGGTGGCCTGCTGGACAACATCCCGCGCGTGCTGCCAAAAGGCGCCCAGGCCGTGGTCGACGTGGCAAGCTGGACCCGTCCGGCGGTGTTCGACTGGCTGCAAGAGAAAGGCAATGTCGATGAAACCGAAATGCACCGCGTGCTGAACTGCGGCGTGGGCATGGTCATCTGCGTGGCCCAGGAGCACGTCGAGACCGCCCTGAACGTCCTGCGTGAAGCCGGCGAACAGCCTTGGGTCATCGGCCAGATCGCTACCGCGGCCGAAGGCGCCGCACAGGTCGAGCTGAAAAACCTTAAGGCACACTGATGTCCGCGACCTGTGACGTGGTGGTGCTGCTGTCCGGCACCGGCAGTAACTTGCAGGCCTTGATCGACAGCACGCGGACCGGCGACAGCCCGGTCCGTATCCGTGCGGTGATTTCCAACCGCGCCGATGCCTACGGCCTGCAACGTGCCAGGGACGCGGGCATCGACACCCGCGTCCTGGATCACAAGGCGTTCGAGGGCCGCGAAGCCTTCGACGCCGCGCTGATCGAACAGATCGACACCTTCAATCCGCAACTGGTCGTGCTCGCTGGCTTCATGCGCATTCTCAGCGCTGGCTTCGTGCGTCACTACCAGGGCCGCCTGTTCAATATCCATCCCTCGCTGCTGCCCAAATACAAAGGGTTACATACTCACCAGCGCGCGCTGGAGGCCGGAGACACGGAGCACGGCTGCTCCGTGCACTTTGTCACCGAGGAACTCGATGGCGGACCACTGGTCGTACAGGCAGTAATACCGGTAGAGTTGCACGACACGCCGCAAAGTCTGGCGCAACGGGTTCACGCCCGCGAGCACCAGATCTACCCCATGGCCGTGCGTTGGTTTGCCGAAGGAAGGCTGACCCTCGACGATCGCGGTGCCTCACTGGACGGCCAGTTGCTCGCCGCCAGCGGCCATTTGATTCGATACTAGGAGATTTTATGCGTCGCGCCCTGCTCTTCGCTTGCGCTCTGCTTGCCTTGCCCCTGGCACAGGCCGCAGAACTTCAACCGTTCTCCGCCAGCTACACCGCCGACTGGAAACAGTTGCCCATGAGCGGCACTGCCGAGCGCAACCTGACCAAGGAGGCCAACGGCACCTGGAAGCTGAGCTTCAAGGCTTCGATGATGATCGCCAGCCTGACCGAAGAAAGCACCCTGACTCTGGACAAGGACACCCTGCTGCCACAGTCCTACCACTTTGAACGGGGTGGCCTGGGCAAGGCCAAGAAGGCCGACCTGGACTTCGACTGGAACACCAAGATGGTCACCGGCACCGATCGCGGTGACGCGGTCAAGCTGCCGCTCAACCGTGGCATGGTCGATAAATCCACTTACCAGTTGGCCTTGCAGCATGACGTGGCGGCTGGCAAGAAAAGCATGAGCTATCAGGTCGTGGATGATGGCGAAGTCGATACCTATGACTTCCGTGTCCTGGGCTCGGAGAAAGTCGACACCAAGGCCGGACAGATCGATGCGATCAAGGTCGAGCGCGTGCGCGACCCGACACAAAGCAAGCGCATCACCGTGCTTTGGTTCGCCAAGGACTGGGATTACCTGCTGGTGCGCCTGCAACAGGTCGAGACCGACGGCAAGGAGTACAACATCATGCTCCAGGACGGCACGGTCAACGGCAAGGCTGTGAAAGGCAGCTGATCCATACTGATATCAAGAAGCCCCGCACCTGCGGGGCTTCTTTTTGCCCAAACTTTCTTGAATGCCTACATTCCCTGGCGGGCTCGCTCCCACAGGGTTTGTGTTCATGGAGGATGCCCCCTGCAACATGAAATCTTCTTCATGAACAACACCTGCGACCGAATGCCGCGCATCACCTGGCCTGCAGGATTGTTGCGCTTTCCATGAAAACTTCTTAACGAACCGGGGCATTTACTTAGCACGCTATCAAAATCTATAACAAAGTCCTGCACACGCCTTGCTGCAGATGACAGAGATTGGAGTTAGCAAGATGACAGTGAAAGTAAATGAACGCGATGATGCCCACATGTCCCACGAAGCCATTGCTGCCGGGATCCGGATCTGGGATGTGCGTCAGCAGGATCTGCTGGTGGGGATGTTCCATTCCGAGACGGATGCCAACCGCTATAAAGACGAGCTGGAGTGCCAGGAACGGCAGCGCTCGGATGAGGCGGCGGGATCGTAAGAACACCATAGCCCCTGTGGGAGCCGAGCTTGCTCGCGATGGCGGTATACCAGCCAGGTAATGTACTGACTGACACGCCGCCATCGCGAGCAAGCTCGGCTCCCACACAAGCTCGGCTTCCACAGGTTTTGTGTTTAGCTCATTGGCATTGCGCCAGGCTTACCACATCAAATCATCAGGAATCTGATACGCCGCGTACGGATCATCGGCATCCACTTCTTCGGTCTGGGTATTGAGCTGGACGATGCGCTTGGGGTCGCGCTCCTGGATCTTCAGGGCTGCCTCGCGCGGGATCACTTCGTAGCCGCCGGCATGGTGGACGATCGCCAGGGAGCCACTGCTCAACTTGTTGCGCATCAGCGTATTGACCGAGATGCGCTTGACCTTCTTGTCGTCGACGAAGTTGTAATAATCCTCGGTGTTCAGCTTCGGCAGGCGCGAGACTTCGATCAATTGCTTGATCTGCGCGGCCCGGGCCTTCTGCTCGACCTTTTCCTGCTGCTGCCGGTTGAGTTCCTGGTCGCGCTTGACCTTTTCGGCCATGGCTTCCTGGGCGGCGCGTTGCTGGGAATCATCCAGTTCGATCTGGCCTTTGTGGGCCAGGCGCTGCTGCTTCTGTTTCTCTTTGCCGACCTGCTTGGCCTGCTTTTGGTTGACCAGCCCTGCTTTGAGCAACTGGTCGCGAAGGGAAAGGCTCATGGTGCTTACTCACTTAGGCAACGGCCTCAGCCACAGCTGGGCAAATTCTTTTCCTGACGTTTGGCTTCGCCCCACAAGGCGTCCAACTCTTCGAGGGTGCAATCTTCCATGGGACGGTGGGTATCGCGCAATGCCTGTTCGATAAATCGGAACCGTCGCTCGAACTTCCCGTTGGCGTCGCGCAGCGCGGTTTCCGGGTCGACCTTGAGGTGGCGAGCCAGGTTCACCACGCTGAACAGCAGATCGCCGATCTCGTCGCTGATGGCCACCGGATCGTTGTCAGCCATGGCTTCGAGCACTTCGTCCAGTTCCTCCCGGACCTTGTCGAGCACCGGCAACGGGCCTGGCCAGTCGAAACCGACCTGCCCGGCACGCTTTTGCAGCTTCGCCGAACGGGACAACGCCGGCAGCGCCCCCGGCACATCATCGAGCAGCGACAATTGCTCGGGCGCCAAGGCTTTCTCGGCCCGTTCCTCAGCCTTGATCTCTTCCCAGCGATGCTTGACCTGTTCTTCACTCAGGCGCGGGATGTCCACCGGGGCATAAAGGTCACCGGTAGGAAACACATGGGGATGACGACGGATCAGCTTGCGGGTGATGCTGTCGACCACGCCGGCGAATTCGAAGCGGTTCTCTTCCCGGGCCAACTGGCTGTAGTACACCACTTGGAACAACAGGTCGCCCAACTCGCCCTGCAGGTGATCGAAATCGCCGCGCTCGATGGCATCAGCCACCTCGTAGGCTTCTTCAAGCGTATGAGGAACGATGGTGGCGTAGGTTTGCTTGATGTCCCACGGGCAGCCGTACTGCGGATCCCGCAGGCGGTTCATCAGGTGGAGCAGGTCTTCAAGGCTGTACATCAATCCATCCCATCACAAAAAGCCCTGTGGGAGCGAGCTTGCTCGCGATGACGGAACACCAGTCAACCTCTCTGTCACTGATAGACCGCTATCGCGAGCGAGCTCGCTCCCACATTTTTGGACTGCGCTTAACCTGGCGTCCGGTTACGCCGGGTCTCGATGATGTTCGGCAACTGGGAGATCCGCCCCAGCAACCGCCCCAGCGCATCCAGCCCCGGAATCTCGATGGTCAGGGACATCAGCGCGGTGTTGTCTTCCTTGTTCGAACGGGTATTGACCGCCAGCACGTTGATCCGCTCGTTCAGCAACACCTGGGACACGTCACGCAGCAGACCGGATCGGTCGTAGGCGCGGATGACGATGTCCACCGGGTAAGTGAGCACCGGCACCGGGCCCCAACTGACCTGGATGATCCGCTCCGGCTCGCGACCGGCCAGTTGCAGCACCGAGGCACAGTCCTGACGGTGAATGCTCACGCCGCGGCCCTGGGTGATGTAGCCGACGATCGCATCCCCCGGCAATGGCTGGCAGCAGCCGGCCATCTGGGTCATCAGGTTGCCCACGCCCTGGATCTGGATATCGCCGCGCTTGCCCGGCTTGTAACCGGTGGCCTTGCGCGGGATCAGCTCCAGTTGCTCGTTGCCACGCTCCGGCTCCACCAGTTGCTGGGCCAGGTTGACCAACTGCGCCAGGCGCAGGTCGCCGGCACCGAGGGCGGCGAACATGTCCTCGGCGGTTTTCATGTTGGCTTTTTCGGCCAGTTTGTCGAAGTCCACCTGCGGCAGCCCCAGGCGCCCGAGCTCACGCTCGAGCAGGGTCTTGCCGGCGGCGACGTTCTGGTCGCGGGCCTGCAGCTTGAACCAGTGGACGATTTTCGCCCGCGCCCGGGATGTGGTGATGTAGCCCAGATTCGGGTTCAGCCAGTCGCGGCTCGGCGTACCGTGCTTGCTGGTGATGATTTCGACCTGCTCACCGGTCTGCAGGCTGTAGTTGAGCGGCACGATCCGCCCGTTGATCTTGGCGCCACGGCAGTTGTGGCCGATCTCGGTGTGGACCCGGTAGGCGAAGTCCAGCGGTGTCGCGCCCTTGGGCAGGTCGATCGCGTGGCCGTCGGGGGTGAAGATATAGACCCGGTCAGGTTCGATGTCGACGCGCAGCTGTTCGGCCAGGCCGCCGATGTCACCCAGTTCCTCATGCCACTCGAGCACCTGGCGCAGCCAGGAAATTTTCTCTTCGTAGTGGTTGGACCCGGACTTGACGTCGGTGCCCTTGTATTTCCAGTGGGCACAGACCCCCAGCTCGGCTTCCTCGTGCATGGCGTGGGTGCGGATCTGCACTTCCAGCACCTTGCCCTCGGGGCCGATCACCGCCGTGTGCAACGAGCGGTAGCCGTTTTCCTTGGGGTTGGCGATGTAGTCGTCGAACTCCTTCGGAATGTGCCGCCACAAGGTGTGGACGATCCCCAGCGCGGTGTAGCAGTCGCGCATTTCCGGGACCAGCACACGAACGGCGCGAACGTCGTAGATCTGGCTGAATTCCAGGCCCTTGCGCTGCATTTTTCGCCAGATCGAGTAGATGTGCTTGGCCCGGCCACTGATGTCGGCTTCCACGCCGGTGGCCTGCAACTCTTCGCGCAACTGGGTCATCACATCGGTGATGAAGCGCTCGCGATCCAGGCGCCGCTCATGCAACAGCTTGGCGATCTGCTTGTATTGGTCGGGCTCCAGGTAGCGGAAGGACAGGTCCTCCAGCTCCCACTTGATGTGACCGATGCCGAGACGGTGGGCCAGGGGTGCATAGATGTCGAACACCTCCCGGGCGACGCGATTGCGCTTTTCGTCATCGGCGGACTTCACGGCACGGATCGCGCAGGTGCGCTCGGCCAGCTTGATCAGCGCGACGCGCACGTCGTCGACCATCGCCACCAGCATCTTGCGCAGGTTCTCCACCTGGCCCTGGGTACCCAGCACCATGGATTGGCGCGGGCTGAGGCTGGCACTGATAGCGGCCATGCGCAGCACGCCGTCGATCAGCTTGGCCACCACGGTGCCGAAGCGCTGGCTGACCACCGGTAGCTGGATCTGCCCTTCGCGCACGCCGCGGTACAGCACCGCCGCCACCAGGGAGTCCTGGTCGAGCTTGAGGTCAGCGAGAATTTCAGCGATCTCCAGGCCCGTCTGGAAACTCGAGGTGCCTTCGGACCACAGGTTCTTCGCCGCGTTGTGTTGCTGCTCCGCCTCGCGAGCGAACTCGCAGGCGGCCTTCAAGGCTTCGCGATCCAGTGCCATGTCGACGCTGACCGCATGATCGAGCCAAGCCTCGAGATTGATACTGCCGTCGGTGTTGATCGGCTGGTGTGCTCTCACCTGTACCATCTTTGCTTACCTTCCCTACGACGCAGATTCAATGCGTCAACTTCGCTGACCTTCGCTGCCCGTGTTTCCGCCCAGGGCTGTGGCGGGTTGGCACGAACGGGTCAGTCGGACAAGCCATCCTGGCTCGCTTCAAATAACGCCATGGCCTCGACATGCGCCGTTTGAGGAAACATATCGAGAATCCCGGCACGTTTTAACCGGTAGCCCTGCTTGATCAGTTCGACCGTATCCCGGGCCAAAGTTGCCGGGTTGCACGATACATAAACCAACCGTTTGGCCCCCAGGGACGACAGCTTGCGCACCACCTCGAAAGCACCGTCACGGGGTGGGTCCAAGAGTACCGCAGAAAAGCCTTCGCCGATCCATTCGGCATCCGCCAGAGGCAGGGATAAATCGGCCTGAAAAAAGGCAGTGTTATTCAAATTGTTGCTGACGGCATTGGCCGCCGCACGGTCCACCATGGTTTGCACGCCTTCCACGGCCACCACCTGGCGCACGCTTTTGGCCAGCGGCAAGGCAAAATTGCCCAGGCCGCAGAACAGGTCCAGCACCCGCTCCTCGGAACGCGGCGCCAGCCATTGCAGGGCCTGGGCGATCATCGCCTCGTTGA
Source organism: Pseudomonas sp. NFACC14 (assembly GCF_900106885.1). Classification (NCBI taxonomy): domain Bacteria; kingdom Pseudomonadati; phylum Pseudomonadota; class Gammaproteobacteria; order Pseudomonadales; family Pseudomonadaceae; genus Pseudomonas; species Pseudomonas sp. NFACC14. The sequence continues at coordinate 29,954 of NZ_FNOA01000019.1, read as the reverse complement.
CCCCGGCGTTCACCTGGATGAAATCCCCGGGCCGGTACGCCAGCTCAAGATCCCAGGCATCCAGGCGAAAGCCCAGGGCCTGTCCGGGCTCGACCGGTTGTGGCTCACCTTCACCGTGCAACCACAACTGGGCTGCATGAAACGCGCAGAAATCCTTGAGTATGGTCAAGTCGGCCTCCGACAGCGGCGCCATGTGGCGCAGCAATACCGCAAGGGACGAGCCGGCGAACAATTCCACATGGCCCAGCGCCTGGGGCTTGCCCAGGCGTCGAAGCATCTCCGGCAGGCGACTCATGATCGACTGCAAGGGCTGTACCAGCACCGGACAATCGCCAATGGCGACGATGTCCTGGCTGCCGACGGCACGGAACCCCACTTCGAGTTTTTTCGCCTTCTGATCCCAGCGCACCGCCACGCGGGCGCGACGCCGATAACCGAACTCAGGCCCGCTCAATGGCGCGGCCCATTCATCCGGCTCGACCCCGGCCACCCGCGACAGCTGCTCGGCGAGCATGCGCTGTTTCAGGGCGAGTTGTTCGTCGTGGGGCAAATGTTGGACGCTGCAACCGCCGCAACGACCGGCATGGATACACGGCGCTGCGCGACGCAGGTCACTGGACAGGAACACGCGCTCGGTACGCGCCTCGACCACTTTGCCGTGGGCACCGTGCACCCGCGCCTCGACCTCTTCGCCGGCCAGGGCGCCGATGACGAACCAGGTCCGGCCATCGACGAACGCAATGCCCCGGCCATCGTTGGCCAGGCGCTCGATGGTCAGGCGCTGCTTTTTACCGGTGGGCACTTGCGGGGCCCGGCTTCCGCCGCTGGGCTGGAAGCGCAAGCCTCTTTCATGCTTGGCCATCAGTTGGGCGCGTCGAAAATGCCGGTCGACAGGTAACGGTCGCCACGGTCACAGATGATCGCCACGATCACCGCATTTTCCACTTCCTTGGACAGGCGCAGCATCCCCGCCACGGCACCGCCCGAAGACACGCCGCAGAAGATGCCCTCCTCACGCGCCAGGCGACGGGTCACGTCCTCGGCTTCGCTCTGGGCCATGTCGATGATCCGGTCCACGCGCTCGGCCTGGTAAATCTTCGGCAGATACTCTTCGGGCCAGCGGCGGATGCCGGGAATGGCCGAGCCTTCCATCGGTTGCAGGCCGATGATCTGCACGTTCGGGTTCTGTTCTTTCAGATAGCGCGAGGTGCCCATGATGGTACCGGTGGTACCCATCGAGCTGACGAAATGGGTGATGGTGCCGTCGGTCTGGCGCCAGATCTCAGGGCCGGTGGTGGTGTAGTGGGCCTCGGGATTGTCGCCGTTGGCGAACTGATCCAGCACCTTGCCGCGCCCCTCGGCCTGCATGCGCTCGGCCAGGTCCCGGGCACCCTCCATGCCCTGCTCCTGGGTCACCAGGATCAACTCGGCGCCATAGGCGGTCATCGCCGCCTTGCGCTCGGCACTGGAGTTGTCGGGCATGATCAGGATCATCTTGTAGCCCTTGATCGCCGCCGCCATCGCCAAGGCGATACCGGTGTTGCCGGAAGTCGCCTCGATCAGCGTATCGCCAGGCCGGATCTGTCCGCGCAACTCGCCACGGGTGATCATCGACAGCGCCGGCCGGTCCTTGACCGAACCCGCCGGGTTATTCCCTTCGAGCTTGAGCAAAAGCGTATTAGTGGTCTCGCCGGGCAAGCGCTGCAAGCGGACCAGCGGGGTGTTGCCGACGCAATCGGCGATGGTGGGGTACTGCAAAGTCATGGCGTATTCGCAATCCGGACTGCGGGGGCGCCTATCATACCGGCAAACCTGGCGCGGCCATATCACGCAAAGTGTGGTGGTTATGGCTTATGGGAATAAGTACGGGCCCGTGGCGAGGGGAACTTGCTCTCGTTGGGCTGCGAAGCGGCCCCAAAGCTTGAGCGGGCGAAGATTCAGAACAGCGGCATGAATTTTACGAAGATTGCCCGCACGCAAATCGCTACACTGCGCAGGTATTGCACGCTGGATGCGTGCAAGTTCGATCAGACCGCTGGATGCAGGAGACAAGTGTGCTCAAGAAACTGGGAATCAAAGGCCGCGTGCTGTTGCTGACCCTGTTGCCGACCAGCCTGATGGCGCTGGTCCTGGGCGGTTATTTCACCTGGATGCAGCAATCGGACCTGCACGCCCAGTTGCTGCAACGTGGCGAGATGATCGCCGAGCAACTGGCCCCGCTGGTCGCCCCGGCCATGAGCCGCCAGGACACCGATCTGCTGGAGCGCATCGCCACCCAGTCCCTCGAGGAAACGGACGTACGCGCCGTGACTTTTCTCGCCCCCGACCGCGCGCCGTTGGCCCACGCCGGCCCGACCATGCTCAACCGGGCACCGGAGGGCAACAGTGCACAGCTGCTGCAACGCACCGGCAACGACGCCACGCGCTACTTGCTGCCGGTATTCGGCAAGCACCGCAACCTGGCGGGCGAACTGATTCCCGAAGAAGCCGACCGCCTGCTGGGCTGGGTCGAGCTGGAGTTGTCCCACAGCGGCATGTTGCTGCGCGGCTATCGCAGCCTGTTCGCCAGCCTGCTGCTGATCGCCGCGGGCCTGTGCCTGACCGCGCTGCTGGCCCTGCGCATGGGCCGCACGATCAACCGCCCGCTGAGCCAGATCAAGCAAGCCGTGGCGCAACTCAAGGACGGTCACCTGGAAACCCGCCTGCCACCGCTGGGCAGCCAGGAGCTGGATGAACTGGCCTCGGGCATCAATCGCATGGCCAGTACCTTGCAGAATGCCCAGGAAGAATTGCAGCACAGCATCGACCAGGCCACCGAAGACGTGCGCCAGAACCTGGAAACCATCGAGATCCAGAACATCGAGCTGGACCTGGCCCGCAAGGAAGCCCTGGAAGCGAGCCGGATCAAGTCCGAGTTCCTGGCGAACATGAGCCATGAAATCCGCACACCGCTCAACGGCATCCTCGGGTTTACCCACCTGTTGCAAAAAAGCGAACTGACCCCGCGCCAGCTCGATTACCTGGGCACCATCGAGAAATCCGCCGACAGCCTGCTGGGGATCATCAACGAGATCCTCGACTTTTCGAAGATCGAGGCCGGCAAGCTGGTGCTCGACAGCATTCCGTTCAACCTGCGGGACCTGCTGCAAGACACCCTGACCATCCTCGCCCCGGCCGCCCACGCCAAGCAGTTGGAACTGGTGAGCCTGGTCTACCGGGACACACCGCTGTCGCTGGTGGGCGATCCGCTGCGCCTCAAGCAGATCCTCACCAACCTGGTGAGCAACGCGATCAAGTTCACCCGCGAGGGCACCATCGTCGCCCGGGCCATGCTCGAAGACGAGCACGAAGACAGCGTGCAGTTGCGCATCAGCATCCAGGACACCGGTATCGGCCTGTCCAACCAGGACGTGCGGGCGCTGTTCCAGGCATTCAGCCAGGCCGACAACTCGCTGTCCCGGCAACCGGGTGGTACCGGCCTGGGCCTGGTGATCTCCAAACGCCTGGTGGAGCAGATGGGTGGCGAGATCGGCGTCGACAGCACACCGGGCGAAGGCTCGGAGTTCTGGATCAGCCTGCGCCTGCCCAAGACCCGTGACGATGCCGAAGACCTCCCGGGCCCGCCGTTGCTGGGCCGGCGCGTGGCGGTGCTGGAGAACCACGAACTGGCCCGCCAGGCCTTGCAGCACCAGCTCGAAGACTGCGGCCTGCAAGTGACGCCGTTCAACACCCTGGAGAGCCTGACCAACGGCATCACCGTCGCCCACCAGACCGACCAGGCGATCGATCTGGCCGTGCTGGGCATCACCAGCAACGACATGCCGCCGGAGCGCCTCAACCAGCACATCTGGGACCTCGAGCACTTGGGCTGCAAAGTGCTCGTGCTGTGCCCCACCACCGAACAAACCCTGTACCACCTCTCGGTGCCCAACCCCCACAGTCAGTTGCAGGCCAAGCCGGCCTGCACCCGTAAGTTGCGCCGCGCGCTGTCCGACCTGGTCAACCCGCGCCCGCCCCGCAGCGAACCCAGTGAGCCGGTTTCCAGCCGTGCCCCGAAAGTGCTGTGCGTGGACGACAACCCGGCCAACCTGCTGCTGGTGCAAACCCTGCTCGAAGACATGGGCGCCAAGGTGCTGGCGGTGGAAAGCGGCTACGCGGCGGTCAAGGCCGTGCAGAAGGAAACCTTCGACCTGGTGCTGATGGACGTGCAGATGCCCGGCATGGACGGTCGCCAGAGCACCGAGGCGATCCGCCAGTGGGAAAGCGAGCGGCACTGCACGCCGCTGCCCATCGTCGCTCTCACCGCCCACGCCATGGCCAACGAAAAACGCGCGCTGCTGCAAAGCGGCATGGACGACTACCTGACCAAGCCCATCAGCGAACGGCAACTGGCCCAGGTGGTGCTCAAATGGACCGGCCTGGCCCTGCGCAACCAGTCGCCGGAGCGCAACAGCGATGCCCAGGGGGGTAGCGAACTGCTGGTGCTCGATCATGAAGAAGGCTTGCGCCTGGCCGCTGGCAAGGCCGATCTGGCAGCGGACATGCTGGCGATGCTGCTCGCATCCCTGGAAGCCGACCGCGAAGCGATCCGCCAGGCCAGCGAGGCCAACGATCACAACGCCCTGATCGAACGGGTCCACCGCCTGCACGGCGCCACCCGCTACTGTGGCGTACCGCAGTTGCGGGCAGCCTGCCAGCGCAGCGAAACCCTGCTCAAGCAGCAGGACCCGAAAGCCGCTGCGGCCCTGGAAGACCTGGAGCGTGCGATCAATCGCCTGGCCAGCGAGGCGCGTATCAGCGCCTGACCCAGGGCAATACCCTGGAAATCGGAATCGCTGAAAATCCACGCTCCGACCCCGACTGTAGGAGCTGCCGAGCGAAGCGAGGCTGCGATCTTGCCCCTGACGCTTGAGTCGCAAGCGAAAGATCGCAGCCTCGCTCCGCTCGGCGGCTCCTACAGGTTCATTTTTCTGCCAGGAGGCCACCATGCGCGCGATTCTTTTCAGCAGCCAGACCTACGACCGTGACAGCTTCATCAAAGCCCCGGCGCCCGCCGGCCTCGAGTTGCAGTTCCAGCCCGCCCGCCTGAACCTGGACACCGTGGCCCTGGCCGAACGGCATGAAGTGGTCTGCGCGTTCATCAACGATGACCTGAGCGCCCCGGTGCTGGAACGGCTGGCCGCGGGCGGCACGCGGCTGATCGCCCTGCGTTCGGCAGGCTACAACCACGTCGACCTGCCCGCCGCCAAGCGTCTGGGCTTGAGCATCGTCCGGGTACCGGCCTACTCGCCCCACGCCGTGGCCGAACATGCCGTGGCGTTGATCATGGCCCTCAATCGCTGCCTGCACCGCGCCTACAATCGCACCCGGGACGGCAATTTCAGCCTCCATGGCTTGACCGGGTTCGACCTGGTGGGCAAGACCGTCGGGGTGATCGGCACCGGGCAGATCGGCGCGACGTTCGCGCGGATCATGGCCGGTTTCGGCTGTCAGCTACTGGCTTACGACCCGTACCCCAATCCTCAGGTGCAAGCCTTGGGCGCGCGCTACCTGCCCTTGGATGAACTGCTGGCGCAAGCGCAGATCATCAGCCTGCACTGCCCGTTGAACGAACAGAGCCGCCACCTGATCAACGCCCAATCCCTGGCGTCGATGCAACGCGGCGCCATGTTGATCAACACCGGACGCGGTGGCCTGGTGGATACACCGGCCCTGATCGAGGCGCTGAAGAGCGGCCAATTGGGCTATTTGGGGTTGGATGTCTATGAAGAAGAGGCCGAACTGTTCTTCAAGGACCGCTCCGACCAGCCCTTGCAAGACGATGTGCTGGCACGCCTGCTGACCTTCCCCAACGTGGTGATCACCGCCCACCAGGCCTTCCTCACCCATGAAGCCTTGGCGGCGATTGCCATGACCACCCTGGATAACATCGCGGCCTGGGCGGCCGGCACGCCGAAAAACCTGGTGGACCGCTAGACCAGAACCACCCCCCCCTGTGGGAGCGAGCTTGCTCGCGATAGCGGTCTGTCAGTCGACATTCGAGCAGACTGATCCGTCGCCATCGCGAGCAAGCTCGCTCCCACAGGAAGTGGAGTTTCGTCGGCAAGATTCGTGGTTGACCATCCCAAGCCATGGCCCGTGCTAGCATGTCGCGCCTATTTGGAGGACCCATGGCCGAACACGATTTTCGCTACACCCTGATGAACCCGCAGCACACCCTGACCGAAGTCCGCGCCCTGGCGCCGGGCCGCTACCAGGTCACCGGCAATGGCGGTTCGATCCAGGCCAACGATGTACTGCTCGTCACGCTCAAGGGCAGCAAGGATTTGTCCATGCGACTGACCGTGGACACCGTGCGGCACCTGCTCAAACCCATGGGCCAATGGACCGCCATGACCACCGGTCCGGTGTTCGGCGAACTGGCGATCCATACCTGGCAGGTCAACTGCGACGGTTGCGCCAAGACACTGAGCTTCGAGTTCGCCGTCGATGCCAAACTCGGCGTCAAGGCCGAGAAACCGGCCGCCAGCGCACGGATCGCCGAGCTGGGCTGGACCACCGTGGGTGAAAAACACCTGTGCCCGACATGCCAGGAAGCCGCCTGATGAAACGTTTGGCCCTGTCCGCGTCGATCGGCATGAGCCTGATGGGGTGCGCCGCTGAACCTGTGCAGTTGCAACACAACCGCAGCTATATCCTGGAATGGATCGGCGAACGGCCATTGATGGACTACAGCCACCTGACCATCACCCTTGGGGATGACGGTCGAGCCTACGGCAACGGCGGCTGCAACCACTGGTTCGCGCCCTACACCCTGGAAGGCCATCGTTTGAGCTTCGGCAAGATCGGCAGCACCCGCAAGCTCTGCGCCCCGGCGCTGATGGAGCAGGAGACGCGCTTCTTGCAGGCCCTGGAGAAGGTCGAACGCTGGGACATCTCGCCCATCGACCAACTGCGCTTCTGGCCGGCCCAGGGCAAGCCGCTGCGGTGGTGGCTGGAAGAAGGCTGAGGCCTCCAAGGGAAGATCCCGAATCCGGCATGGGCCCCCTGTGGCGAGGGGATTTATCCCCGCTGGGTCGCGAAGCGGCCCCAGATCCACTTGCTACCGTGGTTTGTCAGACGGGACGCAGGGGGCTGCTGCGCAGCCCGGCGGGGATAAATCCCCTCGCCACAAGGTATCCCGCCTGCCATAACGGGGGCTATTTGAACGCCTGCAACGCCTCAAGCTTGGCCATTACCCCCGCCGCCGTCTGCTCCCCCAGCAACTGCTCGCGCACCTTGCCCCGGTTATCGATGATGTAGGTCACCGGCAAGCCTTCACTGCGAGGCAGGTCGAAAATCTCGGCCGGATCCCGGGCCAGCACCGTGAAGCGAATACCCATCTTGTCGCTGGCGCTCTTGAGCTCTTCGCCCTGCACCTGATCGAAGTTGACCCCGAACACACCGACGTTGCGCCCCTTGAGCTGTTCGGCCAAGGCATTGAATTCCGGGATTTCGGTGCGGCACGGCGCACACCATTCCGCCCAGTAGTTGAGCACCAGCCATTGTTTGTCCAGCCGCTGCGAGTCGATGGCCTGGCCGTTCTGGTCCACTCCGTAGTCGTTTCCGCAACCGGCGAGCAACAGGATGCCCATGAATGTCAGTGCCGCTATCAATCGCCTTGTCATGTACCAATCCTTGTCTGAATGTGAACGCTGCAACGACCCGTCGCCTCTCTAAGGTGCTAGGGACTTCGCGGCACAGTAGAATAGCCGCCACCTTACGCAAGATGCGACCCGCTCATGACCGATCTGACGCTTTATCACAACCCGCGCTGCTCGAAATCCCGCGGTGCGCTGGAACTGTTGGAGGCCCGCGGCCTGACGCCCACCGTGGTCCGTTACCTGGAAACCCCGCTCGACGCCGCGCAACTGGAACGCCTGCTGGGCAAGCTGGGCATCACCGCCCGGCAATTGCTGCGCACCGGCGAGGATGAATACAAAGCGCTGAACCTGGCCGACGAAAACCTGAGCCAGGCCCAGTTGATCGCGGCCATCGCCACCCACCCGAAACTCATGGAACGGCCGATTCTGGAAGCCGGTGAAAAGGCCGTGATCGGCCGGCCGCCGGAGAAGATTCTGGAGATCCTGCCGTGACCACGCCGTACATCCTGGTGCTGTATTACAGCCGCAGCGGCTCCACCAACGAGATGGCCCGGCAAATCGCCCGGGGTGTCGAACAGGCCGGACTGGAAGCCAGGCTGCGTACGGTGCCGGCGATTTCCGCCGAGTGCGAGGCGGTGGCCCCGGACATCCCCGAGCAAGGCCCACTCTACGCCAGCCTCGATGACCTGAAACATTGCGCCGGCCTGGCCTTGGGCAGCCCGACGCGGTTCGGCAACATGGCCGCGCCACTCAAGTACTTTCTCGACGGCACCAGCAACCTGTGGCTGACCGGCGCGCTGGTGGGCAAACCGGCCGGGGTGTTCACCTCCACCGCGAGCCTGCACGGCGGCCAGGAAACCACCCTGCTGTCGATGATGCTGCCGCTGTTGCACCACGGCATGCTGATCACCGGCCTGCCCTACAGCGAATCGGCCCTGATCGACACCCAGGGCGGCGGCACGCCCTACGGTCCGAGCCATCATGCCGGGGCCGATGGCAAAAGCGGCTTGAACGAACATGAAGTCGCCCTGTGCCGCGCCTTGGGTTCGCGCCTGGCGAAAACCGCCCTGCTGCTGGAGAACGGCCGTGGCTAAGAAGCCGAAGATCCTGCCTTCCATCCAATGGCTGGAACCGCGCGTACGCCTGGCTCGCGTCCTCAGCCTGCTGTGCTTTTTCGGCCTGGTGGGGTTGCTCAGCGCCTATTACCTGCTGATCGCCGACCTGCACGGCGCGCGGCCCTGGGTGATTCTGCTGATCGAACTGGTGCCGCTGCTGATACTCGCGCCCGGCATGCTCAGCGGTAGCGCCCGCGGGCATTCGTGGATGTGCTTCGTGGTGAACCTGTATTTCATCAAAGGCGCACTGGCGGCCTATGACCCGAACCGGCAATGGTTCGGCGTACTGGAAATGGCGGCGAGCGTGGCGGTGTTCTGCTCGGCCCTGCTGTATGTGCGCTGGCGGTTCCAGTTGAACCGGCGGTTGGCGGGGGAAGGCGAGATTTCCGTCGCCTGATACATCGCTATCGCGAGCAAGCTCGCTCCCACAAGGGCTCGATGGCACCCTGTGGGAGCGAGCTTGCTCGCGATGGCCGCAACGCGGTCTCAATGATTCACGGTATACGCCAGCATCATCGATATCTGGCTCATGGGCCTTCCCCCGCTCTCTTCGTGCCACCGGTTGAAGGCATTCTGCACCGTCGCCAGGTCCCGCTGGCTGGTGGGGACTTTGTCGATGATGTCCTGGGCATTGAGCGCGGCCACCACGTCATAACTGGGCACGAAGGTGTCCTTGCCCATCATCCGCAAGAAGCGCGGCGCCGACAGGCCGCCCAACTGATGGCCGTGCTTTTTCAGGTAGGTCCACAAGCCGACGATGTCGGTCACCGGCCAGTCGGCCACCAGTGCGCCAAAGCTGCCCTTTTCATGGGCCACGTCCAATATCAGCTGCGCGTTGCGCGGCACGCTCTTGAGTTTGCCCAGGTGGCGGATGATCCGCGCGTCCTGCATCAAACGCTCCAGGTGCTCGGCGCTCATCAGCACGACTTTCTCCGGATCGAACTTGAAGAACACCTCTTCGAACGCCGGCCACTTGGCATCTACCAGGCTGTGCTTGAGCCCGGCGCGGAACACCCGCAGCGCCATGGTCGAGAGGTAGCGGTCGTCGCCGATCTTGCGCAGTTGCGCCGGAGTCTTGGGAACCGGCAGGTGGGCTTCCAGTTCAGCCGCCGAACCGAAGCGGTTCAGACAATACTCGTGCAGCCACTTGTAATCGCGCATGCCCTCTCCTGGGGTCGGAAATGAAAACGGCGCCAGTGGCCCTTATAGCCACTGGCGCCGTGAATAGAGCGGTTGGCACCGTCAGAGGTTCACCACGTTGACGAACCGCGGCGTGGCGTTTTCGTCGATACGCAGGTTGGTGAAGTCGAACAGGTTGCGGTCCGCCAGTTGCGACGGAATGACGTTCTGCAGGCCACGGAAAATGCTCTCGGTACGGCCCGGGGTCTTGCGTTCCCACTCCTGGAGCATCTCCTTGACCACCTGGCGTTGCAGGTTTTCCTGGGAGCCGCACAGGTTGCAGGGGATGATCGGGAACTGCTTGAAATCCGAATAGGCCTGGATGTCTTTCTCGCTGCAATAGGCCAGTGGGCGGATCACCACGTTGCGCCCGTCATCGGCCCGCAGCTTGGGTGGCATGGCCTTGAGCGAACCGTTGTAGAACATGTTCAGGAAGAACGTCTCGACGATGTCGTCGCGATGGTGACCCAGGGCCATCTTGGTCGCACCGATCTCGTCGGCAAAGGTGTAGAGCGTTCCACGCCGCAGGCGCGAGCACAGCGAACAGGTGGTCTTGCCTTCGGGAATCAGTTCCTTGACCACCGAATAGGTGTCTTTCTCGACGATGTGGTATTCCACGCCCAGCGACTCAAGATAGGCCGGCAGCACATGCTCGGGGAACCCGGGCTGCTTCTGGTCCATGTTCACCGCGACGATGTCGAACTTGATCGGCGCAACCTTCTGCAAATGCATCAGCACATCGAGCAAGGTGTAGCTGTCCTTGCCGCCGGACAGGCAGACCATGACCTTGTCGCCGTCCTCGATCATGTTGAAATCGGCGACCGCCTCACCGGCCTGGCGGCGCAGGCGCTTTTGCAGTTTGTTCTGGTTGACCGTAAGAGTGCCCATGACGCGAAATCCGTGAGGTGTGACGAAAGGCCGGCATTTTACGCAAAAAACCCACCTTCGGCGAAGGCTCATGACGAACGCTATTGTGGCGAGGGGATTTATCCCCGCTGGGCTGCGCAGCAGCCCCCTCATCAGGGCTGACCTACTGGGAGTCAATGGTATTGGGGGCGCTTCGCGCCCCGACGGGGATAAATCCCCTCGCCACAGACTCATCGGCGATTAATACACCTTCCTACAGCGCGATTTGCTCTAAGCCCTCCATCCCCCTCGGAGTAACTCCTTTCTATACTGCGACATAAGGTCGCACACATATCCAGACCTTCACTTACTTGGCCACCTTGGCCCGTGTAGGCGCTCCGTTGGGGGGCGATGGCAATAACAAAGGAGTGACTGACTATGATCCATCATGTCGTGGGGCTCTTTACCCACCCTGATCAAGAATGGAAAGACATCCGTGGCGATCAGGAGGAAAGCATCAGCCACATGTACCTCACCCACACGCTGATCCTGGCGGCCATCCCCGCCGTATCGGCATTCATCGGCACCACGCAGGTGGGATGGGTCATCGGCAATCGTCCACCGGTCATGCTCACGCAGGAAAGCGCGCTGTGGATGACCATCATGTCGTACCTGGCCATGTTGGGCGGCGTGGCGGTAATGGGTGCCTTCATCCACTGGATGGCCCGTACCTACGACGCCAATCCGAGCCTGGCCCGTTGCGTCGCGTTCGCCACCTACACCGCGACACCTCTGTTCATAGGCGGCCTGGCGGCGCTCTACCCGCACATGTGGCTGGGGATGATCGTCGGCACGGCGGCAATCTGCTACACCGTCTACCTGTTGTATGTGGGCCTGCCAACGTTCATGAACATTCCCCAGGACGAAGGTTTTCTGTTTTCCAGTTCGGTACTCGCGGTCGGCCTGGTGGTGCTGGTGGCCATCATGGCGTTCACGGTGATCGTCTGGGGGCTGGGCGTCGGCCCGGTCTATACCAATTGAAGTAATGCCCGCCAATAAAAAAGCAGGATCTGCCGACACAGGCCGCCGCAAGGCGGCCTTCCTGTGTTCGAAACGACCACTGGGCGCCTGGGCGATTCGCAACGGCCGACGCTTGCGGCATACTCGGGCTTCTGGAGACCCGTAAAGCATGCTCGAGCAACTCAATACCCGCGTCGAAGAGTGTTACCAACAAGCCGAATCCTTTTTCAAACGTCCTTTCAAACGCCCGGTGGTCAGCTTCAAATTGCGTGGCCAGAAGGCCGGTGTCGCGCACTTGCACGAAAACCTGCTGCGCTTCAATCCACAGTTGTACCGGGAAAATGCCGAAGACTTCCTCAAGCAGACCGTCGCCCACGAAGTCGCGCACCTGATCGCCCACCAACTGTTTGGCGACCGCATCCAGCCCCATGGCGAAGAATGGCAACTGATCATGCGCGGCGTGTACGAATTGCCGCCCAACCGTTGCCACACCTACGAAATCAAACGCCGCAGTGTGACCCGCTACATCTACAAGTGCCCTTGCGATGGCAGCGATTTCCCGTTCTCGGCCCAGCGCCACAGCCTGGTGCGCCAGGGGCGGCGGTATTTGTGCCGCAGCTGTCGCAATACCTTGGTATTCAGTGGGGAAACGCGGGTGGAGTAAATTTTTGTGGTGTTTGGGCTGGCCCCATCGCGAGCAGGCTCGCTCCCACAGGGATTGAGTGAACGCCATAAATCCAATGTGGGAGCGAGCCTGCTCGCGATGACTGCCTGACAGGCGCTACAAAACCACCCCACTGCGACGCAATTGAGCAATCCGCTGCGCACTGAACCCCAACGCCCCCAACACCTGATCCGTATGCGCCCCCAGCCCCACGCCAATATGGCGAGGTTCGGGCAGCCCCTCCGAAAACCGCAACGGACAGGCCATTTGCGCCTGGCTCGAACCATCCCCCCGGGGCACCTGCTTCACCAGCTCCCGAGCCTGCAATTGCGGATGCCGGACAGCTTCCTCCAGGCTCAGCACCGGCTCGACACAGGCATCGATCCCGGCAAACAAACCGCACAGCTCGGCAAAATCATGCTTCTCGAACTCGGTTTGCAAGGCCTGCTTCAGGGCTTGTTGCTGCTCAGGCTTGGGCGACAGCCCCAGGGCCGCCAGTTCCGGCCGCCCCAAGGCCTCGCACAGCGCCTGCATGAAGGCCGGTTCCAGGCTGCCCACCGACATCCAGCGACCATCGCGGGTGCGGTAATAGTCGTAGAAGCTGCCGCCGTTGAGCATCTGATTCTCCCAACCCGGTTCCACCTCGCAGGCCAGGTAACCGGCACCAGCCATGGCGTTGAGGCTGAACACGCAGTCAGTCATGCTCACGTCCAGGTGCTGGCCCTGACCGGTCTGCTGACGGGCAATGACCGCCGCCAACAGTCCGATCACCCCGTGCAATGAACCACCGGCGATATCCGCCGCCTGAATGCCCAGCGGCAACGGCCCGCTGTCGGCACGGCCAGTGTGGCTGGCCAGCCCCGCCAGGGCCAGGTAGTTGATGTCGTGGCCGGCGCGGTCCTTGTAAGGGCCGGTCTGGCCGTAGCCCGTGATCGACACGTAGATCAGCCGCGGATTGATGGCTTTCAAGGCTTCGTATCCCAGGCCCAGCCGCTCCATCACGCCGGGGCGGAACTGTTCCAGCAGGATGTCGTAGTCCCCCAGCAACTGCGTGACCACCCCCAACGCTTCCGGCTGCTTGAGGTCCAGGGCCAGGCTGCGCTTGTTGCGGTTGAGGTAGGCGTGGCTGGCCGATACGCCCTGGTCATGGGGCGGCAGTACCCGCAGCAAGTCCTGGCGGGTCGGCGACTCGATGCGCAACACCTCGGCCCCCATGTCCGCCAGCAACAGCGAGGCGAACGGGCCAGGCAGCAGGGTCGAGAAGTCCAGAACCTTGAGCGATGCCAGTGGGCCTTGCATGGGTGAATCTCCATAACCTGGGGCGATGGCTGAAGACTAGGCAGGGGCTGGCGTTGGGGCAATTACCGGATTTGCAGTTTGGAATGACTATTGCGCTCAAAGCGCAATGACCCTTTGCAGCGACACTGGACTGTGGGAGCAAAGCTTGCTCGCGAATACAGGCACCTCGATATCGGGAAGACCGCACCGCCTGTATCGCGGGCAAGCCTTGCTCCCACAGGGATAAATCCCCTTGCCACAGATACGCCCTTGCCCTCAGAAATCCGAAGCATGAAAAAACCCGCCGAAGCGGGTTTTTCATTGCAGCCTGAAGATTACTTCACAGCGCCTGGAGCAGAGGACTCAGCCGCTGCAATCTGCGCCGCCGCGATCTGCTCGTCATCTTCACGAACGTCGGAGATACCGCGACCACCGGAAGCCAGCTCGGTCTGCAGTTGATCTACGTCCAGCTCCTTGACCCACTTGGCAACCACGATGGTGGCGACAGCGTTGCCCACCAGGTTGGTCAGGGCGCGAGCTTCGGACATGAAGCGGTCGATACCCAGGATCAGCGCCAGGCCGGCCACCGGCAGGTGACCTACGGCCGACAGGGTGGCCGCCAGTACGATGAAGCCGCTACCGGTCACGCCGGCCGCACCTTTGGACGACAGCAACAGCACCAGCAGCAGGGTGATCTGGTGAGTCAGATCCATCTGGGTGTCGGTGGCCTGGGCGATGAACACTGCCGCCATGGTCAGGTAGATCGAAGTACCGTCGAGGTTGAACGAGTAGCCCGTCGGGATCACCAGGCCTACGACAGATTTCTTCGCGCCCAGGCGCTCCATCTTGATCAACATGCGTGGCAGGGCCGATTCCGAGGAGGAAGTACCCAGCACGATCAGCAGTTCTTCACGGATGTAGCGGATCAGCTTGATGACGCTGAAGCCGTGGGCGCGGCAGATGGCGCCCAGCACCACCAGCACGAACACCACGCAGGTGATGTAGAAGCAGATCATCAACTGGCCCAGTTGTACCAGCGAACCGACACCGTAGGCACCGATGGTGAAGGCCATGGCACCGAACGCACCCAGTGGCGCCAGCTTCATGATCATGTTGATGATGATGAACATCACGTGGGCGAAGCGATCGATGAAGTCCAGCACCGGCTTGCCGTAGGCACCCAGGCGATGCAGGGCGAAGCCGAAGAGCACCGAGAACATCAGCACTTGCAGGATGTCGCCGTTGGCGAACGCGCCGACGATGGTGTTCGGGATCACGTTGAGGATGAAGGCAATGATGCTCTGGTCTTTACCGGCCGAGATGAAACCGGCGATCTTGCTGGTGTCCAGGGTCGATACGTCGATGTGCATGCCGTTGCCCGGCTGCACGACGTTGACCACGACCAGGCCGATCAGCAGGGCGATGGTGGAGACGATTTCGAAGTACAACAGCGCGTAGCCGCCGGTCTTGCCCACCGACTTCATGTTCTGCATGCCGGCGATGCCGCTGACGACGGTACAGAAGATGATCGGGGCGATGACCATTTTGATCAGTTTGATGAACCCGTCACCGAATGGCTTGAGGGCAACACCGGTCTGCGGGTAGAAGTGGCCGAGCAAAATGCCGATGGCAATGGCTACGATCACTTGGAAATACAGGGATTTGTACAGTGGCTGACGAGTCGTCATGGCAAACCTTCCTCAAGAGTCCCGTATGACGACTTCCACCTGTCGTCCACGGCACCTCAATTGCGAACCCTCCTGCACTGGAGGGATTTGTTTTTTTCGGCTGCACGGAGCAGACCTACCCAACGCATCGCAAAGCGCGTGCCATTTTTGCGAAATGCCCTACACCCGGTATAGCAGAAGGGCTTGCGGTTTCCACACGCGACTAAACGCAGTGTATAAGTGGCGGATTTCCGCCTACAGACCATCCCGCGCTCCGGGATTTGGCGGATATCCGCCTTGTTCAGCCTCAAGCCCCTGCTACCATTTGCCCGCTTAACGGACGGATTTCTGCCATGCGCCAACGCACGATCGCCAGCCACTTCGCCCGCGCAGCCCTGGGCGGCGCACGTCGGCAAGGCTTCGACTATTTTCCCTTGTTGCAACAATTGAGCATCAGCCCTGAACTGCTGGATGAACCGCGCGCGCGCATCGCGCCGGAACAGTTCGCCCGCCTGTTGCAAGCGTTGTGGCTGGCAATGGAGGACGAATACCTGGGATTCGGCCGGGCGCCGAGCAAGCCCGGGACGTTCGCCATGATGTGTCATGCGTTGATCCACTGTCGGACCCTGGGCAAGGCCCTTCAGCGCGGCTTGCTGTTCTACAGCCTGTTCCCCGACGCCCCGCGCCTGACGCTGGAAACCGAAGGCGAACGGGTGCGGCTGGTGCTGGACGACTCGACGTTGTGGGACCCCGATCACTTCCTGACTGAAAGCCTGCTGGTGGTCTGGCATCGCCTCGCCAGTTGGCTGATCGGCCAGCGGATCGGCCTGGAGCAGGTGACTTTCGGCTATGCCAGGCCCGCCCACGGGGCCGAATACGACTTATTGTTCCCCTACCCGCTGGTGTTCGACGCGCCCGGCAGCAGCCTGCTGTTCCACAGCCGCTACCTGGACATGCCGCTGTTGCAGGACGAACGCACCCTCAAGCATTTCCTCGAACACTCCCCCGCCGACCTGCTGTCACGCCCGGACGATGGCCATAGCCTGAGCAGCCAACTGCGCCGCCTGCTCAGCCGCGACACGGCACGCTGGCCCGACCTGGATAACGTCGCCGCCCACTTGCACATCAGCCCGCAGACCTTGCGCCGGCATCTGCGGGAGGAAGGCACCAGCTTCCAGGAACTCAAGGATCAGCTACGGCGGGATATCGCCATCTACCACTTGGGGCGTGCGGATCTGTCGTTGCAACAGATTGCCGAGCAGTTGGGTTTTTCCGAACCGTCGGCGTTTCACCGGGCGTTCAAGAAGTGGACGGGGCTGACGCCGGGGGCCTACAGGGAGTTGGAGAACTGATTTCCTGATTGGTTTTTTGTGGTGTGCTGACGGGCCTCATCGCGAGCAAGCTCGCTCCCACATTGGATTTTCGGTGCTCACAAATCCCCTGTGGGAGCGAGCTTGCTCGCGATGAGGCCCGCAAACACACCGAAAACATCCCAGTCAAACCACCGGAAAATGAATCCGGAACGCCGCCCCGCCCAGCTCTGAATCCCCCAGAGTCAAACGGGCGCCATAGCTTTCGATAATGTCCTTGACCACCGCCAGGCCAATGCCCTGCCCCGGATGCTGACGGTCCAGCCGTTCGCCGCGTTGGAGGATCCGCGCACGTTGATCCGGCGGCACACCCGGCCCGTCATCCTCGACGCTCAACTCCGTGCCGCCGAGGGTCTGGTGCACGCTGACGCGCACCTCGCCCAGGCACAGTCGATAGGCGTTCTCCAGGAGGTTGCCGAGCATCTCCAGCAAGGCGCCCTGCTCGATCGGCACCTGGCAGTGCTCCGGCAGATCGAAACTCACATTGACCCGTTTGTCGCGATAGACCTTGTCCAAGGTGTCGCACAGGCTTTGCAGCACCGGGCGCAAGCGCACCTGATGGCGCACCAACCCGCTTTTGCGCAGGCTGGCGCGCTGCAACTGGTAGCCGATCTGCTGGCTCATACGCTCGATCTGGGTTTGCAGCACCCAGGCCTGGCCACGGTCCTCGGGGCGCCGGGCCATGTCTTCGCTGACGCCCTGCAACACCGCCAGCGGGGTTTTCAGGCTGTGGGCCAGGTCATCGAGGGAATCACGGTAACGGCTGCGCTGCTCCCGTTCGCTGTAGAGCAGGCGGTTGAGGGAGCCGGTCAGGCGCAACAGTTCCCGAGGGTGCTCGGTACTGAGGCTTTCCCGGGCACCGCTTTCGATTTCATCCAGTTCCTGACTCAGGCGTCGCAGCGCCCGCAGGCCCCAGGTCAGGCCGATCCACAACAGCGCCAGCAACACCGCCAGGGCCGCGCCAAAACCCAGGTAGAGATTGTCCCGCAACCCCTGCAAGGTCACTTCGTAGTCGCGCACCGGTTGCAAGGTAACGATGCTGAACGCCGCGTTCTGGCCGCCGAGCAACTTGATCTCGACATCATAGACAAAGAACTCCTGGCCGTCGTTCTCGCGAATGCGGGCAAACTGGTTGCCCTGGCCGTCATAGCGCGGCGTGTAGTTGATGTTTTCTTCCTGGGTGGCCTTGGACCGCCAGACCAACCGCCCCTCACGGTCATAGATGTAGCCCAGCAAGCGGGCATCGGCGAGGTTGAAGCGCTCATCGGGCAATTGCGCCGGCATCTTCAAGCGGTTGTTTTCCACCCGGGCGGCGGAAATCAGCGTGGTCACGTCCGAGGCCAGGCGTTGCTCGATGGACTCCTGCAACGCCAGGCTAAACGCGCCTTGCATGGCCGGCAACAAGGCCAGCATGAACAGCACCGCCAGGGTCATCGCGGCCAGCATCAGCCGCAGCCGAAGCGAACGAATCACTGGCAGCGCTCGTTGAACAGGTAACCCAGGCCGCGCACGGTGTCGATGGGCTTGAAGCCGGCGGGGGCTTCCAGTTTGCGGCGCAGGCGCCCTACCAGCACTTCGATGACATTGGGATCGCGCTCGTCGTCATCGGGGTAAAGCTGCTCCATCAAGCGGTCCTTGGCCACCACCTGCTGGTGATGGCGCATCAGGTATTCGAGGATGCGGTATTCGTAGGCGGTCAGCGCCAGCGGCTCGTCATCGAGGACGGCCTGCTTGCGATTGAGGTCCAGCAGCAACGGCCCGGCGACGATGGTCGATTGGGTGAAGCCGCTGGAGCGACGCAGCAAGGCGTTCAACCGAGCCTCCAACTCTTCGAACTGAAACGGCTTGACCACGTAGTCGTCGGCACCGGCGGCCAGGCCTTCGACCTTGTCCTGCCAGTTGCCGCGGGCGGTCAGGATCAGGATCGGAAACGTCTTGTCCTGTGAGCGCAGCCGGCGGATCAGCTCCAGCCCGCTGATACCCGGCAGGCCGAGGTCGATCACCGCCAGGTCGTGATTGAATTCCCGGACCTGGTACAAGGCCTCTTCGGCATTGGCCACGGCCTGCACCACATGGCCGCTGTCAGTGAGACGGGTTTGCAGGTGATGGCGCAACAGCGCTTCGTCTTCGACGACCAGTAACTTCATGGAGCCTCTCCCCAGGCAAATCAAACAATCGCGCGCGGCGCACCTCAACGAAAGGCGCCGGATCGTCTTCGACCGATCCGGCTGGATACACTCACCCTGGCCCGCTTAGAACGTGTAGTTGGCGGACAGGTAGGTCTGGGCACTGCTGGTCAGGTCCAGCGAGCCGACCTTGTCACCACCGTGCGGGCTCATCTCGGTGCTGGCGTTGCTGCGCAGGTAACGGTAACCCAGTTCAACCGAGGTGTTTTGCGAAATTTGTTGCAGCACGCCGCCCTGCAGGCCTACCGCGTAGCCGATGTCGCTGTCGCGGCTGAAACCGGGAGAGTCCTGGGTCAGCTTGGTCAGGCCCGCCGTGCCGCCGCCGAACAGTTTGGTCGTGCTGGTGACCGGAAGGAACACATCGTAGCTGCCCAGCAGGTTTTCCTGGCGCAGCTTGATGCCGTTGTGGGTGCCCGAGACGTTGTCGTAGGTGGCGTAGTAGCGGCCCTGGTCGTTCTGCTTGCCCAGGCGCAGGCCATACGTGGTGTCCTTGCCGATGATGCCGTCGGCGTTCGGGTGGTTCAGGTTGGCATCCAGGGCGTCGGATTTCTTGACCTTGTCGCTGGTCTGGCCGAGGGTCAGGCTGGCGAAGTTGTCATCGGCGTGGGCCAAGGCGCTGGCGCCCAGCACGGTGAAAGCCAGCAACAGTTTTTTCATCTGAGTCATGGTCGAGCTCCTTTGAAGCATGGGTGGTGTGTGAAGTCGCTGTCACGTTAACCAGCGCTCCCTGAACACCCCTTGAACGTTCTCTGAACCTGCGCTGAATGAATCGGCTAATCTGTGCGGACCACTTTCATAAGGAGATCCGTCATGCGCAGGCTGCTTGCTGTTGTACTTTTGGCCATGAGCGGCATGAGTCACGCCGCCATCCAGACCCAGGAGATCCCCTACACCAGTGCCGATGGCACCCAGCTGATCGGTTACTACGCTTATGACGACGCCGTCAAAGGTCCGCGCCCGGGTGTGGTGGTGGTTCACGAATGGTGGGGGCTGAACGATTACGCCAAGCGCCGCGCCCGTGACCTCGCGGGCCTGGGCTACAGCGCCCTGGCCATCGACATGTACGGCGACGGCAAGAACACCGAGCACCCCAAGGACGCCATGGCCTTCATGCAGGCGGCACTCAAGGACGGCAAGGCCGCCAGCGCACGCTTCCAGGCGGGATTGGACCTGCTGAAAAAACAACCCCAGACCGATCCGGACAAACTGGCCGCCATCGGCTACTGCTTCGGCGGCAAGGTGGTGCTGGATGCGGCACGCCAGGGTGTGCCGCTGGCCGGCGTGGTGAGTTTCCACGGCGCGCTGGTGACCAATACCCCGGCCACCCCGGGCAGCGTCAAGGCCAAGGTGCTGGTGGAGCACGGCGCGCTGGACAGCATGGTCACCGAAGACAACGTCACCGCTTTCAAGAGCGAAATGGACAAGGCCGGTGCCGACTATAAATTCGTCAGCCTCGAAGGTGCCAAGCACGGCTTCAGCAACCCTGACGCCGACCGTTTGAGCCACGGCGAACATGGCGGGCCGGACATTGGCTATAACAAGGAAGCCGACGAGAAGTCGTGGGCGGACATGCAGAAGTTCTTCAAGAAAATCTTTGGCTGACGCCCTGGAAGAGACTTCTTGTGCACATCTGTAGGAGCTGACGAGTGCAACGAGGCTGCGATCTTTCCCTTGCCAATTGAGTCGAGAGCGAAAGATCAAGATCAAGATCAAAAGATCGCAGCCTTCGGCAGCTCCTACAGGTCAGGCCCGGCAGGGAAAATCCCATCGCCACTACCCAGCCCCAAGCCAACCCGGCAAAATGCCCGGCATGAAGACACTCCCCCCCCTGCCCGCCTGTTGCTCGCCCCTGGATGAACACTGGCTATTGCCCGACGCGCTGCCCGATACAGTGCTGCTGAGCACCCGCTTCGACCCGTTGCTGCTGGCGGGCACCGACTTTCCCGACAGCGCCATCGAACCACCGGCGAGCATCCAGCGCTCGGTGGCCAAGCGCCAGGCAGAATTCCTGGCCGGGCGGATCTGCGCCCGGGCGGCGTTGCAGCGGCTCGACGGCCAGGCCTGCGTGCCGGCCATCGGCGAAGACCGCGCCCCGGTGTGGCCGGCTCATATCAGCGGCTCGATCACCCACAGCACGGGCCGGGCAGCGGCCATCGTCGCGAAAAAAGACCACTGGCAAGGCTTGGGCATGGACGTGGAAAACCTGCTCGACCCCGAGCGCGCCGAACGCCTGGCCGGTGAAATCCTCACCCCGCCAGAGTTGCAGCGCATGACCCGGCTCACACGCGATGACCAGGCCTTGCTGGTGACCCTGACCTTTTCAGTGAAGGAAAGCTTGTTCAAGGCGCTGTATCCCATCGTCAGGCAGCGTTTTTATTTCGAGCATGCCGAAGTGCTGGACTGGACACACGACGGGCAGGTGCGGCTGCGCTTGCTGACGGACCTGTCGACCGAATGGCGCCATGGCAGTGAGCTGCAGGCGCAATTCGGGGTGAAGGACGGGCAGTTGTTGAGCCTGGTGGGGGTCAGGGCCTGAGATTTTTGGTGTCTGGGAGGGCCTCATCGCGAGCAAGCTCGCTCCCACATGGGCATGCGTTCAACCTGTGGGAGCGAGCTTGCTCGCGATGAGGCCGGCACAGGCACCGCTTCTCTCAAGACCTGTCCTGATGCCTGGGCCAACTCAAGCTGAAGCACGCCCCACCCAGGCTCTTGCTCTTGCCTATCAACGCCCGACCGTCATGCCAGTGGATGATCCGCCGCACGATCGACAGCCCCAGCCCATGACCGCCCGAAGCGCGGGCGCGGCTGTCGTCCAGGCGCAGGAAGGGTTTGAAAATCCGCTCCCACGCCGCTTCCGGCACGCCGGGCCCGTCATCTTCCACGTCCACCCGACAGCGCAACTGGCCCACCTGGTAGCTGACCGTGACCTTGGAATGGGCGTGGCGCATGGCATTGCCCACCAGATTCTGCAAGGCCCGATGCAGAAAGCGTGGCTCGGCCTCGACCCAGGCGCCGTCGCAATCGGCGGCCGACAGGCATAGACCGCGCTCGACCGTGATCCCGGCCCGCAACGGCCCCAGCTCATCGATCACCTGATTAACCAGCGCATCCAGATCCACCCGCTGAAAATTCAACGCCGGCGAACCCTGCTCCAGCCGCGCATAGGTGAGCATTTCGTCCACCAGCCGATCCAGGTCTTCGATGTCGTGATCCATGCCCGCCAGGTATTTATCCCGGGCCTGGGGGGTGGTGGCGCTGCCGAGCATTTCCAGGCCAAACCGCAGGCGCGCCACCGGGGTGCGCAATTCGTGGGACACCGCCCGCACCAGCTCGCGCTGGATCGCCAACAGTTGCTGCAAGTGCTCGGCCATGCCATTGAACGCCGCCGCCAATCGCCCGACCGAGTCGGCGCCGCGGGCCGGCACCCGGGTTTCCAGGCTGCCCTGGGCGATCTGGGTGGCGGCCGACTCCAGGCCACGCAAGCGCCGCTCCAACTGGCGCACCAACAGGTAGACGATCAACCCGATCAGGCTCAACCCCAGCGCCGCGATCAGCACCAGCCATTGCGGCGGATAAGGGTTCATCTGGTACAGCGGGCCGATCTCCAGGACCCACGGGGTGCCGACCATGCCGGCGAAGACCCGGATGGAATCGCCACCCTTGCCCAGCGCCATCACCGTATCGCCCTCGGACACGCGACGGCGCTGATCTTCGTCCATGTCGGCCTGCTCGGCGGTCATGAGTCGCAGGTCGAAACCAAACCCTTTTTCCTGCTCCAGTTGCGCCAGTCGCTTGGGCTGCTCGGCCACGGGGTAACGCACCAGTTCGTCGGCCAACAGGTAAATGGTCGCGCGGGCCAATTGCTCGCTGATCTGCTGGACTTCCCCGACCAACATCAATTGCTCGGTTTCATTGACCAGCCGATAGACTTTTGCCGCATGGGGCCCGGTCTGTTCGACCAACGCCTGGCCGCGCAGTACGCGGGTACGCTGGCCGAGATCCAGATCGGTCTGGGAGAAGGTCTGCAACGCCAGAGGAATGCCCAGCAGGCGCTCCCACACCAGCAGTGCCCGGCGGCGCTCGGTGTCGTTCATGGGTCGCAGGTTCTCGGCCATCAACGAAAACGTGCCATGGGCCAGGCGCTCGCGGTATTGCTCGCCGCGAGTCTGGTTGAGCAGGTGCAGGGCCAACACGCCGAGGACCGCCACCAGCACCAGCGCCGCGCACATGCCGCCATAAATACGCAGGAAGATCGAATTCACGGCGCCAAGTCTGCGCAAGCTTCGGGAACGAACAGGTAGCCTTTGCTGCGGATGGTCTTGATCAGCCGTGGATGGTCCGGGTCGTCGCCGATCTTGGGCCGGATGCGCGAAATACGCACGTCGATGGAGCGGTCCTGGCCGTCATAGCCGATGCCGCGCAGGGCGGTGAAGATTTCTTCCCGGGACAGGATGCGCCCGGCATTGGACACCAGCAGCCACAGCAGGTCGAATTCGGCGCTGGTCAGCTCGATACCGTTGCCCTGCAACCAGGCTTCGCGCAGGGCGTCGTCGACCACCAGCGGGCCGAATTGCAGGCGCCGCTGCTTCTGCGCCACGCTCGGCTCCGGCTCGCTGCGTCGCAGCAGGGCCTGGATCCGCGCCAACAGCAAGCGCGGGCGAACCGGCTTGCAAACGTAATCATCGGCGCCCAGGTCCAGGCCCTGGATCTGGTCTGTGTCGTCGGTGCGGGCGGTGAGCATCAGGATCGGCCCGTCGTAGTGCTCACGCACCTTGCGGCAGATGCTCAGGCCGTCTTCGCCGGGCAGCATCAGGTCGAGGACCACCAGGTCCGGCTGCTCGGCAATGATCCGCGCCGCCGCCACCGCACCGTCGCCTTCGATGGCGACACGCAACCCGTTGCTTTCGAGGTATTCCCGGGTCAGCTCGGCCAGACGCTGGTCATCCTCGACGATCAATACCTGCCAGGCTTCTTGTTCCACAGGGGGACCTTTTGGCTGATTAGCTAAATAAGGAGAGGCGTGTTGCCAATCTCACTGACAAGGCACGAACCCTGTGGGAGCGAGCTTGCTCGCGATGGCGGTGTGTCTGTCAGCCTCCATGCTGCTGCTCCGACGCTATCGCGAGCAAGCTCGCTCCCACAGGTTGGGTCCTGCGCCTCCCCGTCTTTTTGTCATGTTAAAGGAGGATAAACACCCCCATGCACGGGCCGATTGTATAAACGCCGCCTGCACAGAAAACAAGCGGACAAATGCGTTTCGGTCGGGTGGGTTTTATGTGGTAATGTCCGCGCCCGCAAAAATCTTCAGGCTGTTTTCGGATCGTCGAAACCGGTGAAAAAAGGTCCACTCCAGCTAGGTCGCGGCCTACAGAGCAGTTCCATGTTTCGCACACAAATTACGCACAGGCTTATCCACAGGTAGTACGTTGCATACCCCCCGAAAACGCATTATCTTGTAGCCCGCCGCGTAAAAAACCCTACATGTAGGGTTTCAGGCCAAAAACCAAACACAAGTCGGGCAGAGAATTCAAGCGCTTTTCTTGCTTCTGTCCAACTGGAACATCGCATTTCCCCAAGCCCAGACCGCCCCTGCGGATGGCAGCTGTTTCCAGGTCGAAAACGACCGAAACGGTACGGGTGTTGCAGTCAATTGCTGCCACCCCGGCAATCCGGTTTCGAGCCTCGCTCGTAACCTGAGAACTTCGGATGGAAGCGGCATTAAACGCCTGCTTCCTACTGTCCCGAAGTTGTTATGCCCGGCGCCAGTCGGTTGTAGTGCTTCAGGACGGAACGGTGGGCACCGTGATGGTGCCCAAACAAACATAGAGAACGTGGAGACACCCATGCACACCGACACAACTCGCGAGAACCCGCAGGGCACCGCGCCGCTGGCCGCCGATTCGAGCCCGGATCTGTCCGCCACCGCGCCGGGCCAACTGCGCGTGATCAAGCGTAACGGCACTGTCGTTCCTTACACCGATGACAAGATCACCGTCGCCATCACCAAAGCGTTTCTCGCAGTTGAAGGCGGCACCGCTGCCGCTTCGTCGCGAATCCACGACACCGTCGCCCGCCTGACCGAACAGGTCACCGCGACCTTCAAGCGTCGCATGCCTTCGGGCGGCACCATCCACATCGAAGAAATCCAGGACCAGGTCGAACTGGCCCTGATGCGTGCCGGCGAGCAGAAAGTGGCCCGCGACTACGTGATCTACCGTGATTCGCGCGCCAAGGAACGTGCCACCCGCTCCCCGGCCGACGCACCGGTCCAGGCCCACCCTTCGATCCGCATCGCACGCGCCGACGGCAGCCTGGCGCCGCTGGACATGGGCCGCCTGAACACCATCGTCACCGAGGCCTGCGAAGGCCTGGAAGAAGTCGATGGCGACCTGATCCAGCGCGAAACCCTGAAGAACCTCTATGACGGCGTCGCCCTCAAGGACGTCAACACCGCGTTGGTGATGACCGCCCGGACCCTGGTGGAACGCGAGCCGAACTACTCCTTCGTGACCGCCCGCCTGCTGATGGACACCCTGCGTGCCGAAGGTCTGAGCTTCCTGGAAGTCGCCGAGAGCGCGACCCACCACGAAATGGTCGACCTGTACGCCAAGGCGTTGCCCGCTTATGTCGCCAAGGGTATCGAGTTCGAATTGCTGAACCCGGTCCTGGCCGAATTCGACCTGGAAAAACTCGGCAAGGCGATCAACCACGAGCGTGACCAGCAGTTCACCTACCTGGGCCTGCAAACCCTGTACGACCGTTATTTCATCCACAAGGACGGTATCCGTTTCGAACTGCCGCAGATCTTCTTCATGCGCGTGGCCATGGGCCTGGCAATCGAAGAGAAGCAGCGCGAAGACCGTGCGATCGAGTTCTACAACCTGTTGTCGTCCTTCGACTACATGGCGTCGACCCCGACCCTGTTCAACGCCGGCACCCTGCGTCCACAGCTGTCGAGCTGCTACCTGACCACCGTACCGGACGACCTGTCGGGCATCTACGGCGCCATCCACGACAACGCCATGCTGTCGAAATTCGCCGGCGGCCTGGGCAACGACTGGACCCCGGTTCGCGCATTGGGCTCGTACATCAAGGGCACCAACGGTAAATCCCAGGGCGTCGTGCCGTTCCTCAAAGTGGTCAACGACACCGCCGTTGCGGTCAACCAGGGCGGCAAGCGCAAGGGCGCGGTCTGTGCCTACCTGGAAACCTGGCACATGGACATCGAAGAGTTCATCGAGCTGCGCAAGAACACCGGTGATGACCGCCGTCGTACCCACGACATGAACACCGCCAACTGGATCCCCGACCTGTTCATGAAGCGTGTCTTCGACGACGGTAAGTGGACCCTGTTCTCGCCATCCGAAGTGCCGGACCTGCACGACCTGACCGGCAAGGCTTTCGAAGAGCGCTACGAGTACTACGAAGCCCTGACCGAGTACAACAAGATCAAGCTGTTCAAAGTCGTCCAGGCCAAAGACCTGTGGCGCAAGATGTTGTCGATGCTGTTCGAAACCGGCCACCCATGGCTGACCTTCAAGGACCCGTGCAACCTGCGCAGTCCGCAGCAGCACGTGGGTGTGGTCCACAGCTCGAACCTTTGCACCGAGATCACCCTGAACACCAACAAGGACGAGATCGCGGTCTGCAACCTGGGCTCGATCAACCTGCCGAACCACATCGTCGACGGCAAGCTGGACACCGCCAAGCTGCAACGCACCGTGAACACCGCCGTGCGCATGCTCGACAACGTGATCGACATCAACTACTACTCGGTGCCGCAAGCGAAGAACTCCAACTTCAAGCACCGTCCGGTCGGCCTGGGCATCATGGGCTTCCAGGACGCGCTGTACCTGCAGCACATCCCGTACGGTTCCGATGCCGCGGTCGAGTTCGCCGACAAGTCCATGGAAGCGGTCAGCTACTATGCGATCCAGGCTTCCTGCGACTTGGCCGACGAGCGTGGCGCCTACGAGACGTTCCAGGGTTCGCTCTGGTCCCAGGGCATCCTGCCGCTGGACTCGCAACAGATCCTGATCGCCCAGCGCGGCCAGAAGTACATCGACGTCGACCTGAACGAATCCCTGGACTGGGCACCGGTTCGCGCCCGTGTGCAGAAAGGCATCCGTAACTCCAACATCATGGCCATCGCACCGACCGCCACCATCGCCAACATCACCGGCGTGTCGCAGTCGATCGAACCGACCTACCAGAACCTGTATGTGAAATCGAACCTGTCGGGCGAATTCACCGTGATCAACCCGTACCTGGTTCGCGACCTCAAGGCTCGCGGCCTGTGGGACTCGGTCATGATCAACGACCTGAAGTACTACGACGGTTCGGTGCAACAGATCGAACGCATCCCGCAAGAGCTCAAAGCGCTCTATGCCACGGCGTTCGAAGTGGACACCAAGTGGATCGTCGACGCCGCCAGCCGTCGCCAGAAGTGGATCGACCAGGCTCAGTCGCTGAACCTGTACATCGCCGGCGCTTCGGGCAAGAAGCTGGACGTGACCTACCGCATGGCCTGGTACCGTGGCCTGAAAACCACTTACTACCTCCGTGCCCTGGCCGCCACCAGCACCGAGAAGTCGACCATCAACACCGGCAAGCTGAACGCGGTTTCCAGCGGCGGCAATCACGGTGACGATTCGGTCCTGGCGGCTCCAGCAGGTCCGGCGCCAGTGCCAAAGGCCTGTGCGATCGACGAGCCGGATTGCGAAGCTTGCCAATAAGCTGAGCGGGTGGGCGTGTAAAGGCGCCGATTGAAGAAGCCCCCGATAGACCGCTAGTTTATCGGGGGTTTTCTTTTGTGTGGAGAAAAGCCGGGTAAAAAAAAACGGCAAGGCCCGATTGTGGGCTTTGCCGTTGGTGTTTCATCTCACCGCAACATCCGCCGAAAATCGACGGATGCCGCAGTGGCCAGATGACGCTTAGACCGGAAGGGTGAAAGAGTCACCGTTGTTGGTAAAGAACGTTTCGATGGTATTGCTTCCTGCGTACCAGTCCTTCAGGAAAACACCGGAGTCCAGGTTTCCACTCTGGTAATCGGCCACGTTGAAGATGTAGGCGCCCGCATCGGTTTTGATCACCTGCACGTCGTTGACACTCTGGATATTTTTCAACCTGACAGTGTCGACACCTGTTGTCCCGGTGTCCTCGATGGCGACCATGCTCTTGGAGTTGACTATGTAGGCGTCACTACCTTCCCCACCATAGGCATCGCCAGACGCATTCATGTTGAAGGTATCGAAACCCGCGCCCCCATGAAGCTCATAGGCGTAACCGGTTCCCGTCAGGATGTCGTTGCCATCGCCCCCATAAGCAATGCCGGAAGAGACCGTCAACGTATCGCTGCCGGCCTCGCCGTAAAGCACGCTGCCAGCATCGTTGCCGCTGCTCATCATGGTGTCATTGCCATTGCCGCCATACAGCGTATCGGCCTGGGTGCCCGAGGAAGGCGTCAATGCAAGGGTGCTGATGTCCGTGACGGTGCCGCCATAGATAAAGTCATCGCCATCGCCGCCGTAAAGCAGGTCGTTGCCCGCCCCACCTTCCAGCTTGTTCGAGTAGGCGTTGCCCGTCAGGGTGTCGTTGAATTGCGAGCCGATCAGATTATCGATATTGGCCAGCACGTCGCCTTGCGCATCACCTCCCGACGCGGTTCCCGCCAACAGATCGACCTGTACCGCATCGTTGCTGGTCAGATACCAGGCACCGTCGCCACGGCCCAATCCATTGAGCGTGTCAGCGCCCGCCCCCCCGATGAAGTTTTCCGCAGCTCCCGTACTGCCGGTGAAGGCATCGGCCTGTGCGGTCCCTTGGAAAATTTCAATGGAGGTGTAACTATCGCCGGCCGCGACACCCGTCACCAGAGGCGCACTCAGGTCCAACGTGATACCCGAGCTCTCACTGGCGAAGCTCAACAAGTCCAGGCCGGTGCCACCGTTGAAGATGTTGGCCCCTGCATCACCGACAAATACGTCACTGTAATTGGAGCCCGTAATCGCTTCGATGCTGCTGTAGGTATCACCTGCCGCGATACCGGTATGGATACCCGTTTGGGTGTTGATGGTCACACTCGCACCACTGTCAGCGTAGCTGACTGTATCGGTGCCCGCGCCGCCAATGAGTTGGTCCGCACCAGCGCCACCGAACAGGGTATCGTTACCCGCACCGCCGATGATGACGTTGTCCGAGGCGTTGCCGCGACCGACGAAATTACCCGTGCCAGTGAAGGTCAGGCGCTCGACCTCCGAAGTCAGGGTCACGCTGGCCTGATTGGTGCGCACCTCATCGTCACCGCCACCGGCAAACTCCCGCACGAACTGGCTGGCCGTGCCGTTGATGATGTACACGTCGTTGCCGTTACCGCCATAGAACTCGGTAGTGCCCAGTGCGGTGGTGAATACATCGTCATAGTTCGAGCCGGTAATTCTCTCGAAGGCCGTGAAGATGTCGCCTTGAGCATCACCGCCCGACCCCGTCCCCGCGGTGGCAGACGTCATGGTGATATTGATGCCCTGTTCCGACTGCGAATAAGAAAGCATGTCGGTACCTGAGTAACCATCTAGACTGTCAGCATCGGCACTGGCGTAAAACGTATCGTCGATTGCCGAGCCTCGGAACGTCTCGATACCGCTGAATGTATCGCCCGCCGCAAACCCGGTGTGTACCCCGGTTTTCAGGTTCAGGGTGACGCTGCTCGCATCCTCGTAACTGACGGTGTCGATGCCGGCACCGCCAATCAATTGGTCCGCACCATTGCCGCCGATCAAAATATCGTTACCTGCGCCGGCGGTGATGATGTTGTCTGAAGCGTTGCCATTACCGCGGAAATTACCTGTGCCGGTGAAGGTCAGGCGTTCAACCTCCGTGGCCAGGGTCACGCTGGCCTGATTGGTGCGCACCTCATCGTCACCGCCACCGGCAAACTCCCGCACGAACTGGCTGGCCGTGCCGTTGATAACGTAAACGTCGTTACCC
>NZ_FNOA01000050.1:0-5359 GCF_900106885.1 Pseudomonas sp. NFACC14 | reverse complement strand
ACCTGACCCAGGACACGATCGATCGCCTGGTGTCGAGCGTGCCGGGCGGTGCCCGTAATGTGCAGGATATCTACCCGCTGGCGCCGTTGCAGGAAGGGATTCTCTATCACCACCTGGCAGCGGAGCAGGGCGACCCCTATGTGCTCCAGTCGCAGTTCGCGTTTGATAGCCTTGGACGCTTCGAGGCGTTCGTCGAGGCGTTGCAGGTGGTGATCGACCGCCACGACATCCTGCGCACCAGCGTGGCCTGGGAAGGCCTGGACGAACCGCTGCAGTTGGTCTGGCGCCAGGTGAAGCTGGCGCCGCAGCGCTTCGAGGCCGATGCCACGGCCGGTGATGTCGCCACACAACTGGCGAGCCGCTTCGATGCGCGCCACTACCGCCTGGACCTGCGCCGTGCGCCGATGCTGCAGTTGGTCTACGCCCAGGATGAGGCCCAGGCCCGCTGGGTGGCGACCCTGCTGTTCCACCACATGGCGCTGGACCATACCGCGCTGGACGTGATGCAGCATGAAATGCAGCTGCACCTGTTGGGGCAAGGCGAGCGATTGGGCGAAGCGATGCCTTATCGCAACTATGTGGCCCAGGCACGACTGGGGGCGAGCGAGGCGGAACACGAGGCGTTTTTCCGCGACATGCTCGGCGATATCGACGAGCCAACACTGCCCTTCGGCCTGCAGGATGTGCAGGGTGACGGCCATGGCATCGATGAGATCCGCGAGCCGGTGGATCCCGTGCTGTCCAGGCGTCTGCGGGCCCAGGCCAGGCAATTGGGCGTGAGTGCCGCCAGCCTGGTGCACCTGGCCTGGGCGCAAGTGCTGGGCAAAGTGTCCGGCAAACCGGATGTGGTGTTCGGTACGGTATTGCTGGGCCGGATGCAGGGCGGTGAAGGGGCCGACCGGGCGCTGGGGATGTTCATCAATACCTTGCCGTTGCGCGTGGACGTGGGCACCCAGGATGTTCGTACCGGGGTCAAGGCGACCCACGCCCGACTGACAGACCTGCTGGGCCATGAACATGCCTCCCTCGCGCTGGCCCAGCGTTGCAGTGGCGTGGCGGCACCGACGCCGCTGTTCAGCGCCTTGCTCAACTACCGTCATAGCGCCGCCGAGGTGACCCAGGATGGCCTCTCGGCCTGGAACGGGATCGAGGCACTCAGTGGTGACGAGCGCACCAACTACCCACTG
This sequence comes from Pseudomonas sp. NFACC14, assembly GCF_900106885.1. Taxonomy (NCBI): domain Bacteria; kingdom Pseudomonadati; phylum Pseudomonadota; class Gammaproteobacteria; order Pseudomonadales; family Pseudomonadaceae; genus Pseudomonas; species Pseudomonas sp. NFACC14. Next base: position 4,172 of record NZ_FNOA01000050.1, on the reverse strand, counting down.
ACCCTCAACGTCGACGACCTGGGGGAAGGTTTCTCCCTCACGGCCCTGGTCGAAACCTCGATCGGTGCCGCACGCATCTGTGGCTACATGCAGATGGCGCTGGACAGCCTGGTCACCGCCCTGGAGCAAGCGCCGCACACTGCGCTGCACGCCTTGACGGTTCTGCCGCCAGCCGAACGCCGGCAGTTGCTGGAAACCTGGAACACCCGGGATGCCGAATACGCCGCAGATGCCCTGATCCATCGTCAGTTCGAAGCCTGGGCAATGGCCCAGCCTGACGCCGTGGCGGTGGTCCATGAAGAACAGACGCTGACTTATGGCCAGCTCAATGCCCGTGCCAACCAGTTGGCCCACAACCTGTTGGCCGTGGGTATTCGTCCGGACGACCGGGTGGCGATCTGTGTCGAGCGCGGCCTGGACATGATCGTCGGCCTGTTGGGCATCCTCAAGGCGGGGGCGGGCTACGTGCCGCTGGACCCGGCCTATCCGGCCGAGCGCATTGCCTACATGTTGCACGACAGCAGCCCGGTAGCGCTGGTGACCCAGCGGGAATGGCGTGAAACCCTGCCGTCATTGAGCGTGCCGACCGTGCTGCTCGATCCGCTCGAAGACAGCGAAATGGAGCAGCAGCCACGGCATAACCCGGATGTACCGGGCCTTGGGGCCAGTCACTTGGCCTATGTGATCTATACCTCCGGTTCCACTGGCTTGCCCAAGGGCGTGATGGTCGAACACCGTAACGTGGCCCGGCTGTTCTCGGCCACGCAACCGTGGTTCGACTTCGGCCCGCAGGACGTCTGGGCACTGTTCCATTCCTTCGCCTTCGACTTCTCGGTCTGGGAAATCTGGGGCGCGCTGACCCAGGGCGGCCGCCTGCTGGTGGTGCCGCAACTGGTCAGCCGCTCCCCGCAATACTGCTATGCGCTGCTGTGTGAGGCCGGAGTGACCATCCTCAACCAGACGCCAAGCGCGTTCCGCCAGTTGATCGCGGCCCAGGGCGAGAGCGAGCTGACCCACAGCCTGCGCCAGGTGATCTTCGGCGGCGAGGCCTTGGAAACCGGGATTCTCAAGCCGTGGTACGCCCGTGAGATCAATGCCGGTACGCAACTGGTAAACATGTACGGCATCACCGAAACCACCGTGCACGTGACCTACCGTGCGCTGTGTGCGGCCGACGCCCAACTGACCGGTGTCAGCCCCATCGGCAAACGCATCCCTGACTTGCAGTTGTATGTGCTCGACGCACAACACGAACCCGTACCGGTCGGTGTGGTCGGCGAAATGTTCGTCGGTGGCGCGGGTGTGAGCCGTGGCTATCTGAATCGCGATGAGCTGACCGCCGAGCGTTTCCTCGACAACCCCTTCAGCGATGAGCCGAACGCCCGCATGTACAAGACCGGTGACCTGGGTCGCTGGCTGGCGGACGGCAGTATCGAATACCTGGGGCGTAACGATGACCAGGTGAAGGTCCGTGGTTTCCGTATCGAACTGGGTGAGATCGAGGCCAAGCTGGCCGCCTGCAACGGCGTGCGTGAAGCCGTGGTCCTGGCGCGCCAGGACACCCCGGGTGACCAGCGCCTGGTGGCCTACGTGATTGCCGAAGAGGGCGAGCCACCGTCGGCGGCCGAACTGCGCGCCGAGTTGTTGGGTTCCCTGGCGGAATACATGGTGCCCAGCGCGTTCGTGATGTTGACGGTATTCCCGCTGACCACCAACGGCAAGCTGGACCGCAAGGCGTTGCCGGTGCCCGACCAGTCCTCGGTGGTGACCCGTGAATACGAGGCGCCTCAAGGCGAGGTCGAGACGGCGATTGCGCGGATCTGGCAAGACCTGCTGCAGGTGGAGCAGGTCGGCCGTCATGACCATTTCTTTGAAATGGGCGGCCATTCGCTGCTGGCAGTGAAGCTGGTCGAGCGCATGCGCCAGATCGACCTGGCTGCCGATGTCCGTGTGCTGTTCGGCCAGCCAACGCTGGCGGCATTGGCGGCGGCCGTAGGCGGCGTGCGCGAAATCGTGGTGCCGGCCAACCTCATTCCCGCCGACTGCACACGGATCACACCGGACATGTTGCCCCTGGTCGATCTGGACCAGGACGGTATCGACCGCGTCGTCGCGTCGGTGCCGGGCGGTGTGCTCAATGTGCAGGATATCTATGCCCTTGCTCCATTGCAGGAGGGGATCCTGTATCACCACCTTGCGGCGGCCCAGGGCGACCCCTATTTGCAATATGTACAATTCACCTACGACAGCCGCGCCCGCTTGGACGACTTCGCCAGGGCGTTGCAAGACGTGGTGTCTCGCCACGATATCCTGCGCACGGGCGTGGTCTGGGAAGGGCTGGACGAACCTGTGCAAGTGGTCTGGCGCGAGGCCCGACTGGGGCTCGATGAGATCGTGCTGGACCCGGCGGCGGGAGATATCGCGCAACAACTGCGCGAGCACCTGCACCCTCGCCATCATCGCCTGGACATCCGTCAGGCACCGATGATGCGCATCGGCTATGCCGAAGACGTGGCGAACAATCGCTGGGTCGGCATGCTGTTGTTCCACCACATGGTCGACGACGCGACGTCTCTGGCCATGCTCACGGCGGAAGTCGAAGCTCATGTGATGGGGCGCGAGCATCTGCTGGCAGCCTCGGTGCCGTATCGCAACTATGTAGCCCAGGCCCGTCTGGGTATCAGCCGCGAAGAACACGAAGGGTTCTTCCGCGAGATGCTGGGCGATGTGACCGAGCCGACGTTGCCGTTCGGCCTGCAGGATGTGCAGGGCGACGGACGTGGGATCGAAGAAGTCCGCCAGCCGGTCGATGGAGTGCTCAGCCAGCGCTTGCGAGCGCAGGCCCGTCAACTCGGGGTGAGCGCGGCGAGCCTGTATCACTTGGCCTGGGCGCAGGTGCTGGGCCGTGTCTCGGGCAAGGACGACGTCGTGTTCGGCACCGTGTTGCTGGGCCGGATGCAGGGCGGCGAGGGCGCCGACCGGGCTCTGGGGATGTTCATCAACACCTTGCCGTTGCGTGTGGAGCTGGGCACGCAGGGTGTACGTGCCGGGGTCAAGGCGACGCATGCACGCTTGACCGCCTTGCTTGGCCATGAGCATGCCTCTTTGGTGCTGGCCCAGCGTTGCAGTGGTGTGACCGCGCCGGCACCGTTGTTCAGCGCGCTGCTGAACTATCGTCACCTCGGTGCGCAGACGGCTTCCAGCGAAGCCATCGCGGCCTGGGAAGGTATCCAGGTACTGGGCGGCGAAGAGCGGACCAACTATCCGCTGACGTTGTCGGTGGATGACCTGGGCGAAGGCTTCAACCTGACCGTCATGGCTGAAGCGTCGATCGGCGCCGGGCGTGTCTGCGGCTATGTGCAATGCGTGCTGGAACATCTGCTGGAGGCGCTGGAGCAGTCGCCCCTGGCGCCATTGGGCGAGTTGCAGATCCTGCCGCCGGCCGAGCGCCGGCAACTGCTGGAAACCTGGAATGCCTCCGATGTGGTCTACGCCGACAATGCGCTGATCCATGGGCAGTTCGAGGCACGTGCGGCGACACAACCTGATGCCGTGGCCGTGGTGTTCGAGAGCCGGACGCTGTCCTATGGCGAACTCAATGCCCGGGCCAACCGACTCGCGCATCATTTGCTGGCCCTGGGCATTCGCCCGGATGATCGGGTGGCGATCTGTGTCGAGCGTGGCCTGGACATGATCGTCGGCCTGTTGGGCATCCTCAAGGCGGGCGCCGGTTATGTGCCGCTGGACCCGGCCTATCCCCTGGAGCGCCTGGCCTTCATGATCGAGGACAGCGCCCCGGTGGCAATCGTCGTGCACACCGCGACCCAAGCGCTGCTGGTCGACGAATCGGTGCGGCTGATTGACCTCGACAATTGCGGATTGGCCAGTCAATCCGTGGAGAATCCGACGGTGTCGGGATTGACGTCGCAGCACCTGGCGTACGTGATCTACACCTCCGGCTCCACCGGTTTGCCCAAGGGCGTGATGGTCGAGCACCGCAACGTGGCCCGGCTGTTCTCGGCCACGCAACCGTGGTTCGACTTCAGCCCGCAGGACGTCTGGGCACTGTTCCATTCCTTCGCCTTCGACTTCTCGGTCTGGGAAATCTGGGGCGCGCTGACCCATGGCGGCCGCTTGTTGGTGGTGCCGCAACTGGTCAGCCGTTCGCCGCA